>NZ_JBHINE010000101.1:0-800 GCF_042194715.1 Bartonella sp. CM120XJJH
TACCAGTCACGGCATCCGTCAACCCAGATTTAATTTCCCCATCTAATATAAATATAAGCTTGCTATTTGTCTTCGCTTCACCTGATCCATGCGTTGCAACAAAGGCGCCTTTAGCTTTATCCCACAACAAGGCGTCACCTTGAACTGATTGAGTAATATTACTTAGTTTTTCATCAAACTTTTTGACCTCATTAGACAGATGCGTATTTACATTCTGGACACTCGTATCAAGACCCGCAAACGCACTTCCAACATCGTTATAAGTATTATCCGTTACAGCACCATCATTAGTAATATTAGAGATTTTATAAGAAGGAGCTGTCCAAGCGCCATTTTCATACTTAGCATTACCACCCAAAGTTTTCGCAACATTATCACCTAACACATGAAGCTGATTACCCGTTACAGCATCCGTTGAAATAGCAGAAATATCTCCATTTTGAAGAGATGTAATCTTGCTGTTTTCTTTCTTGTCTCCATGTATCGCTACAAAAGAACCTTTGGACTTATCCCACAACAAAGCGTCATTTTTAGCAGCCGTAATGTCCTTTTCAATCTCTTTGCTAATTTCATCCTTAATATTATTAAATTTATCTTTAACATTCTCGAATGAAACACCAACACCGGCAAAGGCAGATGCAACACCGTCATAAGTCGAGTCAGAAACACTACCATCAGATGCAAATTTTTTAACCTTGAATGTAGGAGCTGTCCAAGCGCCATTTTCATACTTAGCATTACCGCCCAAAGATTTTGCAACACTGCTTCCTAGGGTATGAAGCTGGGAACCATTTATGGCA
>NZ_JBHINE010000102.1:0-791 GCF_042194715.1 Bartonella sp. CM120XJJH
TGGGTTGCCATTTCACGGTTTTCATGGACGATTTGTTCCAACTTGCCTACATCGAGCTGTTGTACACCCTTATGGGCAGTGGCAGTATCACGATTAAGGGAGGCTATGGCTTGTTCCACGTCTTGTCCTGTCAATGCCTTCTGCCCTGCTTCATCAGTAATGACGATGGTGCCATCGCTAATGGCAGATTTGGTGTATCCTTCCTCTGAATCTTTAGCTTTTGAATGATCTAAGAGATTTTTAGCAATGTTTTTCCCGACACCATATTTGCCCTGATACATGGGACCACCCGCAGAAATGCTTAAACCTTGGCTGCTAGCTTGCGCATGCGCACCGTTGCTGATATCACTGGTGCTGATGCTTCCTGTGGTCAGGCTGTTTTTATCTGCCGGCGCAGTGCTGGAAATAAGTCCTCCGGTCAGGGTCGTTTTATCTTTCACGTTGATCTTAAAACCGCCATCACCCGCTTTGATGCCTGATTGCTCCACAACACTATGATAATCACTAGAGGATTTATCCTTGTTCAAGGAAATATTGGTTGTGGCTGTACCCTCCTTTTCTCGGCTATTATAACCAATGGCAACAGAGTCTTGCTTGCTAGAACTTTGTCCCGTATCACTGCGGCTGGTAATGGCGAAATCACCCCCTACTTCCATTTCTACTTGATTTCCAGAAACCACGGCGCCTGCCAATGTGGTGTTTGCCCCACTCGTGGTATGAACAGTGCCGGTGCCTATAATATGGCTGTTTTTGTGATGCACTTCATCACTGGAACCCTTACCTTTACCAAA
>NZ_JBHINE010000103.1:0-776 GCF_042194715.1 Bartonella sp. CM120XJJH
AGGCCACGATAGCAGCGCCAGCTTCTGTCAGCCCTTGGGCTTTATAATCCCAGTCTTTAAATTCAGCTTTCACTGCTTGCCAATCAACTTGCTTGGATAATTCTGGATCATCACGCAGTTGCTTAATCCATGCCATGCCTGGGGAGCGAGATAATTGTTCAAGAGATTTGTCTAAATCACCGGTTGCCTCATATTCAACAACAAAGCCATCGCCCGCATCAAGCTTTATGCCACCCTTAGCATCTATGGTGACATGCTCGATGGTCTCCTTCAGATAGCCTTTGTCCCTCTCATTCCACCACACAAGGTTTTCATTACGCTGATAAACATCCTTAAAATCTTGATCCTTGTTGGTCAGAAACTTGATTTTTCCCGTATCTGATGCCAAATGCGTCTGACCACCACTTGATAGCCCTGCCGCATCAAGCGTGAGATCCCCATTTTGCGCATGCATGGAGAGGTTGCCCTCTGTTTCTATCGTGGTTTTGTTTGTAGTAACTTCTGTTGACTGTTGACGAAACTTATTCTTTTGCTTCGATTTGTCGCCTTCTTTGCCCCTCAGATCCAAATCAAAACTATTAAAATCTTGCTCTGAAACCACGTTGAGAGCGCCACCACTGGTGAAATCCCCATTGCCCTTGGCTTTAAACTTTCCCCCAAGGTTAAGATCACCACCTGTGACAATGGTCAAATCTCCATCACTGTTGACTTCTGCCAAATGGTGCTCACTGCTTTGGGCGTTATAATGCCCTTTTTCCAATGTCTCCTTATGGTCA
>NZ_JBHINE010000104.1:0-423 GCF_042194715.1 Bartonella sp. CM120XJJH
CCTGCGTGGCGGCTGGGTTGGTTGAGGGTGTGTGCTGAGGCGCATGTGGAGCGGCTGGGTTTGATGAGGGTGCCTGTTGAGGTGCGTTTGTGGCGGCTGGGGTTGATGAGGGTGCGTGTTGAGGCGCCTGCGTGGCGGCGGGGGGTGACGAGGGAGCGTGTTGAGGCGCTTGCGTGGCGGCGGGGGTTGATGAGGGGGCGTGTTGAGGCGCCTGCGTGGCGGTTGGGTTGGTTGAGGGTGTGTGTTGAGGTGCCTGCGTGGCGGCTGGAGTTGTGGAGCAAAGGGCTTGCCAGCCAAACAAAATCGGTTCACAGTGTGCTGCTGTAGGTTTTGTTTTTGCTCCTGCTTGTGCAAGCCGTTCTTTAACTAAAGCAAGGGTGCCATCGGGTTTATAAAAGGGAAAAATGATTTTTTCGCCATCTT
>NZ_JBHINE010000104.1:487-746 GCF_042194715.1 Bartonella sp. CM120XJJH
GGTTTTTACAAGATTTTGCGGGGGGCGCCCTGTAGGGACCGGTGGACGGCGATAGGAACGATGGGGTGCCATAAAGGGTTTGGGGCGTGTCAGATTGAGAGCCGCGCGTGCTTCTTCTAAAGCTTGAGAGAGACTAATGCCTTTGACTTCACACCAAAGGTCTAAAAGATCTCCTCCTGTGCTTTCTGCAAAATCATACCAAAGCCCTGCTTTGCTGCCGCTTAGGCAAATCGATAAACTTTGACCTGCCTCACCACGT
>NZ_JBHINE010000105.1:0-739 GCF_042194715.1 Bartonella sp. CM120XJJH
TGGCTCAAGGGGTGATGGGGTTGCGCTCAATGTGAGCGCTGATCTGAGTAATAGTGGGCTGATTTATGCCAAGAAATCTGCCATTTTCTCCTTGGATGGGGATTTTATCAATAAGTTTGCCGATGTCATTGCTGAAGACAATCTCATCATCCGTGGTTTAAGTGGAGAGCGGGCTGGTCATGTGATCAACAGCTCGGGTCTTTTAGAAGCCGTGTCAGGCGATATGACCTTCGATGTCTCAGCGCTTATCAACATGCGCGAAGGTGGGGTCGAAGTTAGCGATAAAGTGGTGAATCGCAATGTCTATGAAACATCACATACCGAAACAGATGGGTGGTTTCTTGTTGATACAACTACCACAACTACCAGAGTTACAACGACGGTTAGTCAGCAGCAGCCTCATTTTACTAATAATGCTGCACAGATTTTAGTAGGACGTCATCTCACGGTTCATGCCGGCGATATCCGTAATAGCTACAGTTTAATTGCTGCTAATGGCAACATTTAGATGCAGGGTGATACGCTGCTCAATGAGGGGCGTGATTTAACCGAAACAACCAAGATTGAGACGACAACACGCATTGAGACTACATCTGGTGATATTTTGGGTGCAGGGGTGGCTCAAATAGGAGATACAGACACATCGGAATATGTTGATGATCCTGTAATAATCACGCGCACTTATGATGCTGTTTACGGCACGATTGAAGCTGGTGGCACGCTTGATGCCAAGTTGACA
>NZ_JBHINE010000106.1:0-390 GCF_042194715.1 Bartonella sp. CM120XJJH
TTAAAAGTTTCATGATAGAACTGATTGTAAGCAGCTCTCTTTCGAGGATCTTTAAGAACTTCATAGGCTTCACAAATTTTTCTGAATTTTTGTTCTGCTTCGGTACTAGAATTATGATCAGGGTGGTATTGCAGAGCTAATTTACGAAAAGAAGATTTTATCTGTTTATCGTTGCATGCGTAGCTTACACCAAGAATTCCATAATAATCGTCTTCATTTATTATCATTAAATACAGCCACTTGTATATTGCTCTTCTTTTATAAGATCGTTTAATTGATCTCTTTTGAATGTATCGACATGTGTTGTTTTTTGTGTTGAGAATATGTGCAAAAACATGTTTAATGAAAATGGCTATAGTGATTATACCGTATCTAAATGAGAGGAGATAC
>NZ_JBHINE010000106.1:412-735 GCF_042194715.1 Bartonella sp. CM120XJJH
AGGAGATACAGTTCAAGACGCTTAAAAATGCAGGGTGTTTTTAATATTTTAGAAATATTTTTTACAAAAATAGATTAAAAGAGAGACGATAAATCAAATGTAAAAGGGACGGCAATAATAGCCAAGGTTGTCATTATTGTAAATAAACAGGCAGGAACCTTAAATCTAAAACGCCAAAGTAAACTTATGGGAACAGACATTATCGTTGTTATTACGAATGCTACGATAAACCATTGCAGGAATAAGTTCATTATATTAATTTCATTATTAAAATGATTTTGATTAAGACGATTTTGTTTTAGTTCTTCCTCTGAAACACAATC
>NZ_JBHINE010000107.1:0-733 GCF_042194715.1 Bartonella sp. CM120XJJH
TTCTTGACACTGCGCCTCGGGATGACAGCACCAGGCTGACAAATGGGAAGGTTTTCCGCTTTATGATTTACACACCAGCCCCCCCCCCTTTGGTCTTTATAGCGGAAACCTGATTGAATCATACAGGCATGAATTGTTGCCCATGCATTGTTGCTTAAATTTCTGTTTTCTGGAAATACATCATAAGGAGCTGGCATTCCACATTCTAATAATGCTTTTCCTATCTCCGTAAAATCTGCTCCTGGCTTTTCCCACATCGCCAAAGATGATGAAGGAGTTTTATTAAACTGACATCCAGCTATATTCAACAAAGTTACAACACCTAATAGTTTTAAAATTTGTTTCATTTTTTCCTCCTTAAAGGGACTTGTACTAGATTGGATGAGCCATAAACATATCGACATGCTGAGCTCGCATTTCCAAGACAGGTATGGGGATTTATGGGATTTGAGAACATATTCCATGTTTCTTTCCACCAGTTACTACCAGCAGGTATTGTCTCATAGGTATAGCCATTGCCGCCAATCAATCTGCTTACAAAGTCATATCTATTCCCATCAAAGCCAATAGTGGTTTGTTTGCCACCACTCACATAACCTAACAAACCGGATGCCGCCAAAACATTAGCCGCTGGTCCATGGAAACTGATCGTTGTCTTGCCAGCTACATCATTTACACCTTCTTGTTTGAAAGAATTCATCATATTAAAGCCTGTCAAACTGCCACGACTATG
>NZ_JBHINE010000108.1:0-359 GCF_042194715.1 Bartonella sp. CM120XJJH
AAAACCACTCCTTGCTCCCAACCCTGTAATTTGCATCACCTTGTTTTCAAATGTTTTTTCTAAAGGAAAGATACGCGGCATTTGGTAAATCATTTCATTAAAAGCACGATTATAATAGAGCCACTGTCGTGCAAAAGGACGGTATGAACTCTGAATAAGGCACGTCTCTTTAAGTTCAAAAACCTTTCCTTTAGCTAATTGTTGTTTAAGTGCACGGCTCCAACTAATCTTTTTGGCATCCGTGTTAACAAAACCGTTCACAGCATTCACACGCACCTTACGATCAGCATGTGAATAAGCATTATTAAAACGTTCCACTTCACTATTATAGAAAGCAATCATATTGCTCATATTCTTCG
>NZ_JBHINE010000108.1:447-723 GCF_042194715.1 Bartonella sp. CM120XJJH
CTTCTTATCACCTAAGGCTAAAAAATTTTCAAAATCACTGTTGCGCTGATCCAGCCAATCGCCATGCTCATCTGGCGTAATCATCTGCCAACTATGTTCATGCTTGACCCCACCAACACTACCCAATCGCTGAATTTCAGAAAGTTTCTCTTTTGTCGTGAGATTATCACCAATATCGTAATAGTGAATTTTACAATGTTCCATAACATTTGGATTTTTAACAAATAGTGTCACAGCGATTCCTGTCATGCTTCCACTGCCGAAAACATTTTGTCC
>NZ_JBHINE010000109.1:0-713 GCF_042194715.1 Bartonella sp. CM120XJJH
TCTGCCCACCCTCTCTTTGCGCCCTTCATAGAATAAAAGCTTTGCGCTTGAATATCGGCGGTCGGATAGCCATTTTCTGTGGTGACCAAATCAATCACCAAATCATGGTTTTGATTACCGATTTTGCAAAGATGAAAGTCAATACCGGTGATTTGCCGTGTTTCATCGGGGGTAAAGACCTGCGCTTGTGGGTCAAATTGCGTCCATATCTTCACCGTGGTGGTGCGCCGCATCACTTTCACATCAATCACACCTTGACCGGTAAAAAGCCCCGTTGCAATGGTTCCACCTTTTCCCCGTGCCACAACATTTTTTGTGCCAGCCGTGATGTTTTGTGGAATCTTAAAAGTGCCCTCAAGGGTGCCCTTGCTATCGGCAACAAGGCGGCTTGCTGGCAAAACATTCACACCATCAAAGGTGAGGCTTGCTAATTGTTCAAACTTGCCAAAACCTTCAATTTTAAAGGAAAGGGTAATTTGTCTCAAAAAATCGATTTGCTCTTGAGTCTCATTGACCAAGTCATCACGCACTTCTGTGTTACGGATAGTTCTGCCACGGTTCCTGCCCATGATGATCTGATTGGTGACACCAGAGAGCCAATCGGTGCGCTGTTCATGCCAAAAGTCTGTCGCGGGGTCAAGGGTTACTGTACCAGGCAGGGGTGCAAAATTTTGATAAGGATTGATTTTTTCGCAAGCCGTTGTCAACTCTTG
>NZ_JBHINE010000011.1:0-64091 GCF_042194715.1 Bartonella sp. CM120XJJH
AAATCAGAAAAGAAAAAACAAGCCCATAAAGCGATCAAAAAAGGAGATCTTGAAACAGCCCGTGCTCTTTTGTCTGACCCCCCCTCTAAAGATAATACACATGATGATGATGTCTCTCGGTTTATTGTCAATGATGTCACGGTCGAAAAGCTTGGGGAATTGTTAAAAGAAAACCCCCGTGGTCTCTTAATGGTTCGTGATGAGTTATCTGGTTTTTTAACCAATCTAGAAAGAAAGGAATATCAAACAGACCGTGCTTTTTATCTCACAGCTTTTAATGGAGATGATCAATTTACCTATGACCGTATCGAGCGGGGAACCATTTTTATCCCCCATGTAACGTTATCAATAATTGGAGGCATTCAACCTTCACACATTATTCCCATCATTCAAGCAATCCACCATGGAATAAACGATGACGGTTTATTGCAACGGTTTCAAATGATTGTGTGGCCCGATGAAAATCAAGAATGGAAATGGGTTGATAGACCTCCTAATCAAGAGGCATGGAAAACTTATGAAGGGGTGTTTCATTCTCTTTATGATAAACCCCTTGGTTCACCAGAACACCCGCTGGTGATGCGCTTTTCTGCTGAAGCGCAAGAGATCTTTCGTGAATGGATGCAAAAGATTTTTAAAGAAGCCAAAGAGAATAACCTTTCTGAAAGTTTACAAGCGCATCTTTTGAAAATACCCAAAACCATAGTAAGTCTTGCGTTGATTTTTGAATTGACCGAAGGGGGGGCGTTTTGAAATAGGCTTGCCTTCACTCACTATGACATTGTGTTGATCACCCTATTTGTTAAGTCATGCAAAACTCATTGTAGAGCTTTGTGATCATTTACCAGATGGTTTTACCTGCACGAGATGTTTATAAGCGTGATTGGAAACTTTTAAAGGATAAAGGAATTATTCAACAAACTTTAGAGCTTTTATGCTGTTGCGACTATCTTCGTGAAATTCATGAAGACAAAACCCAAAAGGCGGTCGGCCTACAAAACGCTATAATAGCCCACCTTGGTGAAAAATCATAGGACCACACAATAGAGAAATCTCTTTTGAGAGTTTTTCAAGCCAATCGCTCAAAGCTCTTTTTAGTGATATTCTCTTCATTGCTCTTTTTTCAAAGAAAATGATCAGAGTTCTTCTTACAAAGAGTTTTGTTGCTTTTGGAGAGTTATTCCAATGTTTATGTTATTTTTTAAATAATAAAAAACATTATATTTTAATATTTTTGTTTAGGATCTCGAGCTACTCTATGGAAATTTCTATTTTTGTAAAAAATCCAAACATGCAACAGCATGGTAAAATATATTTTTATGACATTGGTGATTATCTCAAGAAAAAAGAAAAACTTACGATAATAGAAGTTATTTGGGAGTATTGATGGTATTACGTGAATATCAGCTACAATATCATCTGGATTTATATTACTCGTAATTGGCATTTTGGATGCATGGCTCATTTGTTCTGCGAACTATTGGACTTGAATGTTTAATCTATAAAGCTCGGTATTGATGATATTAGAATAAAAGCCATCTTGATTTGTAAGTTTAATCGAATGCAAATTGAGAACATTCGATATAATAACAAGCGTATGCTTCTTAGCTAGCTCCCTTTAAGTAAGATAATAAGGCCACCTGCTATACTGTTCTGATTGGGGTTGAGCTCAGCTTTATAATAAACATCAAGCGGAAATACCTATAATTCTTTCTCATCAAAAATCTTGAATAAAAAAGGCAAGTTGCCGCTTAAATTACTGCTAATATTAAAAAAATCCAAGCCAATTTTGCCACCATCTTTGACACTTTTAGTATATGAGATTCCGATATATGAGACAAGCACCATATTGTTCTTCCATCCGTATGTCCTATATCTATTCACGAAACATCGCTGCTTCAGAGTGGGAAATATTATATATTTGTAGCAATTTCTTTTAATGTATTCATATCAAAATACAAATCCGATACCTTTCGGCAAAATTTATCAAGATAAATAAACAATTCATCAGAGAGATATATCTTTTTTTCTCGAATTCTCATTAAATCCTCAGTTTTATTATTTAACGGATGCGCTTCAAAATTACTTGCACGATTTCCTGCTAATTTGGTAGGCATATAATGATTTATGATGTTACAAAAACTACAATCTAAAGGGCCAGAAACATTACTTCCAACCATACCAACGTAGTTATTTTTATTCTCAAAACACTTATATAATTCTTTAATATTACTTGCAAATGGCTTATAGACAAAAGCATTATAGCCATATTCGTGAATTTTTTCATAACCACATTTCACGAATGTCTCATCAGCGATATTTAAGAAACCCAAATCTGGAATTTTTGAAGGAAATTTCATAGGCTGTTCTATTCCAAACAAATTATTCTTATCTATCCTATCAATAAAATAATTCCACTGCTCAAAATTAATACTTGCATTGAAATCAATAATAAATTTTACATTTTTGTTTTCATTAACAATTGCAATTGTATCATCCAAATACTGATTCGATCATTTCAATTGTATCAAATCGTAATTACGTATCTCATCATCAATAATTTCACCTATTCCTATCGTTTTAATAGATTTTATTAATCCAGAATTAATAATTTTAGCCATTTCAACTTTTTAAAAAAAATCTTCCAACCCAAAGAAATAGCTTAAAGAATTTGAAAAGTGTTTACTTTTATTTATTGATCTTTCATTTACAGATTTTATAAAATCGTCTGGCATTTCTCCGTGACTAGGTGACAATGGCAACTCCATAGCAAAGGGCGAAATAACTTTATCCCGAACAGTAAATAAAATTATCAGTTCTGTTTTTCAACTAACACACCAGAAGAACTGTGAAAAGAATCCGATAATTTATATTTATTGGTGTAAACTCTGATGCGTATATCCATATTTTATCTCACAGCCAGAAAAAAAATCCTGTATCATATTTAACTGAAATGTATTCTCGTACTTTTTTCCATTTTCACAATTAACTAAAATGAACTCGGGAGTAGCGATACATATTAGAGCTAACACTTCTGCCAAATCGAATCTCTCCGATAAAGTAATCGTCACACTATATGGTACGCTATATTTTTTCATACATTCTATGTTACGCACCCACTTTTGTTTATATTTTTTACTGTCTAGATTTCTTATCTCTGAAATAACATCTGTGCCTATTTGTATCCCTAAAAAGAACGGATTACTCTTTAATAGCTTCAAATATGGTTGAATATAGATGTGCCCCCCTGTTGCAATCCGAAAATATTTTTTACAAATGAGACACATACAAGTATATTTATGAAGTAAATCATAATCGAGCTCAAAAGGCTCTCCACCAGAAAGAATAATAAAATCAGATTTTATGTCATTTATTGTATATAAAGATTCAGGCAACGCGTCATCTCTCACCATACATTCCATCGAATATGGACAATGATTGCAGCCCGCACTGCAATTTTTATTACAAATTACAATATTATCGCCCATGAAATTTCTTATTCAAGTTCATATAATCCAATACTAATTGTTTCATGAAAATATTTTGGTATAGACAAAGATCAGAAATTTTTTTAGCCACAAACGCTTTTATCATTGGTAAAGCTTCATCCTTTGATATAGACAGTAAATGAGAAATATAGTCTATCCGTTCTTCTAAATTGAGAGATAATCTTGGACTGGTGAAAAATGTTAAAATATCCAATTCCGGACTGGCTTCTTGACATAAATCCCAATCCACTACCATAAAAGAACTATCAGGAGTAACAATGATATTATCAGGATGTAAATCTCCATGTGATAAGATTATATTCTTGCTTAATCGATCTTGAAAGATCTTATTGATTTGATCAATAATCGTCTTTTGATGTAGCAAATCCATTTGGCTCAATACAGTCCCTCGGATAAACTCCCATTCGACTACTTCATCGCAAAGTGTTATCAAATTTGGTGCAGGATAGAGACTTTGTCGAAAAGAGCCATCCTTGATGTTTTCATTAATGCACGATGCTTCCGGATAAATTTGCCCATAGCAAAACTCTTGATGCTTGCGTTTCAAGAAATGTTGTTTTGACGATTGTGCATTTTCAGGCTGTAACCAAATGATTTCTTGTTTTCTGACAAAAATAATTAAAGCAGACACCCCAAAAATCACAGCCATAATCACTGCCAACCACAAATTAGCTTGCCAGAATGTTGAAAAAACATAACCGTATAAAAAACTGAATGCAAAGGATACAACAGCTGTAATAATGGCTGTGAATGATAAAACAGTCGCGATAGCTTTGGGATCAATCAGTGAATTTATAAGAAGAGACGACAGATAAGATCGATAAGCGGATTTAAAAACACATAGCAGTAAAAATCCTAATATAAGAGCCGCAATGATTTGAAATGACATGAGAAAAAAAGCAATGGTTACCATACAACCAATCATTAAGACGGGAAAAATAGGATTTTGAAACTTTGAAAAATACTTCTGAAACAATATATTGGAACTTGCTGAAAAAAAATTCCCAATGATAAAAATAATCGAAACCAAAATAGCAGGTTGAAATGGCAAAAAATCAGAAAATGCGATAGAAACAGTTCGATTATTAACCAAAATAGCAAAAGCTGAAACTGCACTTAAAAAAATAAGAGTGAAGCGATAAGGATTTTTGACTTCTTTACGGCTGGCGCACATAACTGTGAAAATACTCGGATGAGCGTTGATATGAAAACTATCTAATCCCTTCGTCAGTTTTGAAAACATAAAAATAGCAAAAATTAATGAAAGGACTTGAAAAATCACAGGCAATGCAGGATGCACATAATAAAGTATTCCCCCTAAAAAAATAAGTACCGTTGTTACACTATAGGTAACAGCAGCCACTTCGGACTTAACGGAAAACAGTGTGCGATGCTTTGGTACTACAGAAAAGAGTAAACTATCTTCCGCACCTGAGAAACAAGCGGCTGCTAATGTAATACACAACAAATAAGTGGCGTAAGCAAAATATGCATAATTCATAAAAAGAGCTAAAAAACCGCAAAGAAAGAAAAACAGCCCAGTATAAATAACGCGTTTACTTCCATAAACATCTGATAATAAACCCAAGGGGACTTCTAATATCAAAGGAAGCAATAAAAAATAACTACCGATTAAAACAATATCCGCTTGCGACAAATGCAATTTTTCTGACAAAAAAAGTGGTAAAACAGCAACCACTAGAGCAGTAGACTTGCTAACACTATAAATCTTAAATTGCTTAACCTTATCCACAAAATACCTTCCCACGACATCCGCTACATGCGCCAGATTCTTTCAAAGATTTTAAAACACTTTGAGCAGACCAATCTATTGCCTCATAATTTTGTAGATTCCCAAAAGCTTCTGAATAAAAGCAATTTTTTAAATCTCCATTATAGTCCAATACCAAGGATGAAAATGGAAATAAACACATTAACGGCGACGAAACGTACGTAGAATTTTCGCCTAAGTAATAATTAATACAATTTACAAAATTTTGTGACGTCCATGAGATTTTCTTTTCTTGAAACTTTTTATCTATATAAACCTGGAGGGGGGATTCTTTCCTTGATAATTCATCTCTCAAATGAAAAAGTGAAGCGTTTGGTGGAAGAGTTTTGTTTCTTAAAGCCTTAGATCGATCCTTTGTATTATTTTTTCTAGAAAAACTAAATGACGACGTATCGAGCGGGCTGAATCCGATATAATCGACATCTTTGCTTATACAAAAATCGATAAAATTAATAATATTTTCTAGAATCTCTTTGGTAACTGTCGCTCTTATTCCTATACTTTGCAGAGGTTGAAGATTTTTAACGGTTTCAATGTTTTTCCACACGCGATCAAATTTATTCGCCCCCCGTATATCATAATATCCTTGGACACTAGTCGAATCCATAGAAATAACAATTTCTTTTATGTCATACTGTGAAATCCATAAATTTTTATGCAATAAGATGCCATTAGTATTTAATTCAACAGGCAGACCTAGTTCATTCAACGTTAATAAAATATCTTTAAGCTTCGGATGCATTAAAGGTTCTCCCCCAGAAAGCATCACTGAGGTAGCTCCTTTTTCTTTCAACATTCTAAATAAGGATATTAAACTTTCTGGAGTATGCCATTTTTTTTCCTTAATCTTCCAGCAAGCGCACATGGTACAAGGGCTATTGCAATTCTGGATAAATATGTATAATAGGTGTTACAGGTACCCATAATTTTTTAAAATCAAAAATCGAATCTGACGCACTAATCAAGTTTTCCTTCTTTAAAAGAAAACCTTTCTTTTCTAGTTCTCTTAACAAGATTAAAAAATCTGATGCTCGAATCTCTGTCTTTACATTAAGCTTTGCCGCAATAGTTTCAATTTTCTGTTTCTGTAAAAAAACTGAATCAATTAAAATTATAGCTGAATCATTAAGCACAATAGTCTGAAAATCATTTAATCTAGTTATGCTATTCTCGTCGAGATTAATACGAAACATTTCCCCTCCTAAATTGTTTCTTAATAATACAACGGATAAGGGCGTTGCTGCGCCCTTATCCTGCTTTTTTATTTTTTTCTATCTCGCACCAATGGTTTATAACAAGTTAAAGTTGCACTATTCACAGTGCCAATCACCTGCGGTTTTTTATATGACATAATATCCTCATCATATTGTTATTATGTACCTTATTTATATTCAAGACAATTAGTATTTTGTAAAAATCCTAGAAATCTACAACTTTATAATTATAAAATCAATTTAACTGCATTATGCAATATTCAGTTTGGAAAAAAATTGGCCTATACCAGTATAAATCGAAAAACTCTTGTGCTCAGCTAATTTCCATTTTAATTATTAATTTCATTCAAAAAATATTATTCCTGATTTCAATGGCTATTTCACTTCAATCGCAATAAGAAATATGCAATGCTCTGCTTTATCACGTAATTTTAAAAAGGTTTTTTTGGGCTGAAATAAAGAATAGTTGTTGCGTAAATCAGCTTCTCAGAAGAAAAATTTTTCAATTATTTTTCTGTTTTAATTGTAATTTTGTGAAATCTACTTGCGGTGAAATTACCTTTAAAAGAGGTTCTACTCGGCGCCAAAATACAAACTTTTATTTCTTATTAAAGATACAATCATATTGATTTATAATGATAATCTAGCGTTATTCATATTGAATTAGCCCCTCGAATAACGCAAGATTCTCTGATTCCAAACCTGTTTATGTTGAATCAATCAAAACCACTCGTTTGCACATAACAAGCGGGATGAGTGTGTGGATCAAATTTGTATAAGAAAGAACTAAAAATAGTTCTTATGAATCGTCTTAAGTGCCAAGAACTGTCGCAACATTAAGGGCTGGAAAATAGTGTGATGGGTACCGGCTTGCTTCTTCATAAGCGTAAAGACGGAGGTGCTCAATGGATTTACGGTATACTCTTCACGGGCGCTGTCGCGAAATAGGATTGGGTGCCTCAAGAAAGCTTTCTTAAAAAAGCACATGAATTACTAACCCAATCGCGTTCTGTTTTGCATAAGAGACGTGACCCCATTAAAGAAATAGAAAAATCACAGCTCAAATTGTATACAAAATATATGCACATTCATTATCAAAACAACAAATATTCTCTTGTTAAAATTCTCATCTTAAACTGAATTTTATTTTAATTTATAAACTTCATTATCCGCTGGGAAAGCACGAGAGATGACATCCTCTGCATAATTCTTTATTGCAGTTTCCATGGCTTGTTCAAGGTTTCCATAACGGCGTACAAATTTTGGCACATGAGCACCATAGCCCAACATATCTTCCATAACCAATACTTGTCCATCACACTGATTGGATGCACCAATACCGATCGTAGGGATAGAAAGCTTTTCTGTCAGTTTTACTGCTAAAGGCTCGACAATCCCTTCTAAAACAATAGCAAAAGCACCTGCCTCCTCAATTGCAACCCCATCGGCTTCAATTCTTTGCCAATCACTCTCTCTTCGTCCTTGTGTTTTGAAGCCACCAAAACGATTCACCGCCTGGGGTGTGAGACCAATGTGCCCCATTACTGGAATGCCACGTTTACACAAAAAATCAATTGTTTCCGCTATATAAACACCACCTTCAAGCTTAACTGCACCACACCCCGTTTGAGCAAGAATACGCGATGCATTTAAAAAAGCTTGCTCTGGACTTTCCTCATAAGAGCCAAAAGGCATATCAATAACCACAAGAGCTTTTTGAGATCCACGCACCACAGCTTGCCCGTGTAAAATCATCATATCTAAATTAACAGGAAGCGTTGTCTCAAACCCATATACAACCATACCAACGCTATCACCAACCAAAAGGATATCGCAATATGGATCAGCAATCCGCGCAGCATAAGCTTGATAAGCTGTTAAAGAAACAATTGGCTGTTGTCCCTTTCTTGCACGTATTTCGGAAGATGTTAGACGCTTTACGGTTTTATGTACACTCATTTTCCGCCCTTCTCTTGCAATATATATTGATCAATCAGTCTTACCTCTCCAAAGCGGACAGTAAGAAGTAAAACTGCTGGTTTATTCAATATTCCTTTAACCACGCATAAAGTTTCCATATCCCGTAAATCTATCGCTTCAATGATTGCTCGCGTTTCTTGTTGTAAAATATCACGAACAGTTGTGCATAATTTATCAACCGACCGTTCACCTTCATGGTAAAGCTTTTCAGCAGCTTTCCCACTTTCAGGAATAATTTTGGCAGCTTTACGATCTTCTAATGTTAAAAGCTGATTGCGTGAAGAACAAGCTACACCATCCGACTCCCGTAGAATAGGAACTCCAACGATTTCAATAGGAAAAGCCAAATCTTCAACCATACGCCGAATAATTAAAAGTTGTTGAAAATCCTTTTCCCCAAAAAAAGCCTTGTCTGGTTGGACAATGTTAAAAAGTTTAGCAACAACGCTTGTTACACCACAAAAGTGCCCTGGACGTAATTTTCCCATCAAAATACGTGATAATTTTTTCACTTGCACAATTGTATCATTTCCCAGTGGCCACATTTCATCTACAGAAGGGGCAAAAACACATTCAACACCCGCTTCTTTTAACAAAGCACAATCGCCCTTCAAATCTCTTGGATATTGAGAAAAATCTTCATGAGGTCCAAATTGCTTTGGATTGACAAAAATAGAAACCAATACGCGATCACACATTGCTCTTGCATACTGTACTAATGCAAGATGTCCATCATGCAATGCCCCCATTGTTGGAACAAAACCAATCGAAAAATCTAAACTTCGTTCCTCTGAAGTATATTGGCGGACTTCAGCAATTGTCTTTAAAACTCTCATTTTCCCATTCAATTATCATCAGATCAACAAATCAATGCTTGTATACCAAATTGGCGCTCAAACAATTGTATCAAATTCATGCGTACTGACGGCTGCTGTATATCTCGTGGCTCCCAGACATGACGCATAAGAAAAAAACCAGTCAGTATAAAACCATTCATTATGTCACTAGAATCAGCAGGACGAGTCGTTCTCTGTACAAGAAACTGTGGTAGAATGAGAAGCTTTTTTTTCCAAGGCTCCCCTGCTTCTTCACAGACAGCCCGTCCAGATTTTGGTGATACGTAATGAAGTCTTTCCTGACGACCTGTTGCAGCACAACAAGATAAATCAAGACCAAAACCAAGTTCTTCAAGAAGCCGCATTTCAAAACGTACAAGCAATTCTGCATTTACAAATGGTTCATCAAAATTTCGCATAAAAAGGTGTAAAATATCATATAAAACGGGGTGCGGATCACGTTCTGGAAGAAGCCGCAAATGAAAAGCTATCAATTGCATAGCATAAAGCGCTTCTGGTAGACAGATTAATCGTGCCGCATGTAAATCCAGAGCTTCAAGCCGAAAAAGTCCCAAATGTTCCTCTAAACGAGCCCACCATTCAGCCTCCACAAAATTTCCAGGTTGAAGAAGAGCTGCCATACGACGCGACCGCCCCCCTTTTACCACTCCCATATAACGACCATGTTCACGTGTCATAACCTCAAGAATGACACTTGTTTCACCATATTGGCGTGTACCAAGAATAACAGCTTGTTCTTTCCACTTCATTTTACTTTAATTATTTTTAAAAATCTTATTTTAAAAAATCCAATCCCATTTCGCGATAACGTTCTGGATCGGTATCCCAATTATCGCGTACTTTCACAAAGAGAAAAAGATGAACCTTTTGATCCATAATTTCCATGAGTTCTTTACGTGCTGCTTGACCAATCGCTTTAATTGTATCGCCTTTTGCTCCTAAGACAATTTTTTTCTGACTCTCACGCTCGACATAAATAACTTGATTAATTTTAACGGAACCATCTGAACGCTCTTCCCAGCTTTCTGTTTCAACCGTTGAGGAATAAGGAAGTTCGTCATGAAGACGAAGAAAAAGTTTTTCACGCGTAATTTCAGCAGCAAGATGACGCATGGGCATATCGGAAATTTGATCTTCCGGATAATACCATGGCCCCTCCTGCATCATATTACTCAACGCATGAAGTAAATCCTTGCAACCAGAACCGTTTAGAGCAGAAATCATAAATGTTTGCGCAAACTTTACACGTTCATTTATTTTAGTGGTTAACGCTAGAAGAGATGATTTAACAACTGTATCAACCTTATTAAGAACAAGAACTTTTTCTTGTTTCATGTTGTTTACAATATCTAACATCATATCAACTTCATCCGAAAGACCACTTTGAGCGTCAATTAAAACGAGCAGAACATCCGCGCTCTTAGCCCCTCCCCAAGCAGCAGAAACCATGGCACGTTCTAAGCGCTTATGGGGACGAAAAACACCCGGTGTATCGACTAACACAATTTGCACATCATCATGAATGACAATACCGCGGATTAAAGTTCGTGTTGTTTGTACCTTATGCGTTACAATTGAAACCTTTGTTCCAACCAACTGATTAACCAATGTCGATTTACCGGCATTAGGCATCCCAATAAGCACAACAAACCCAGAACGCGTTTTCATAACGTCACTCATGATCATTTTTTCCCACTGTTTTCCATACGCCCTCTCGTCGCAAAATTTTTTCAGCTGCCATTCTTTCAGCATATCTTTTAGAGCTTCCCTGCCCAATCTCTGAAGCAACCCCAGAAATACTGACCTCTACCATAAAAACAGGATCGTGATCTGGACCTGAACGTTTTATAACCTGATAATGTGGTTGTGCATTGCCTTGGATATGCGCCCATTCCTGTAACTCTGTCTTGGCATCACGTCGACCAGCATCCATTTTCCTTGCCCGACTTTGCCAATATTTTTGAATAAAAGGGCGAACGCTTTCCAATCCTCCATCGAGATATATCACGGCAATCAAAGCTTCCACGACATCTGCATGCATATTGATGAGTCGACGCCCCTCGAAATTTTTCATCTCAAAACCAACACGGATCATATCAGGAAGCCTCATTTCACGCGCAATATCAGCACATGTCTGCGCATTGACTAGATGATTCAAACGGACTGATAATTCACCTTCACTTGCCTGAGGGAAAAGTTGATACAGCATTTCTGCAATCAAAAGGCCTAAAACCCGATCCCCTAAAAACTCTAGTCGTTCATAATTCCCCTGTTCTGAATCCTGTACACTCGAGTGTGTTAATGCCTTCTTTAACCTCTCTTCATCTTTAAAACGATGCCCCGTCAGCTTGAAAAGCTGATCAATCATTAGACGTTTCATCGTTGTTTCCTTGCTTGATAAGCGGCAAATCATGAACCGTATTTATAAAAGAAAACAAACGCTTCCAACGCACATCAAATGGCCAGCGCCAAATCTGCCAAGCACTTGAACCGTTACTGATGGAAAAGAAAATTACGCTCGCGCGACCAATAAGATTTTCTTCTGGAACATAGCCTACATCTAAACGACTATCATCTGAATTGTCGCGGTTATCTCCCATCATAAAGTAATGTCCTTGAGGAACTTCAAAGACTTCTGTATCATCAACTTTCGGGATGAAAGCTAAATCAAGTGTATCATAACTGACACCATTAGGCATTGTCTCGCGATAAACCTCAACAGGATAGCTAACCTCTGTTATATCAGAATTATCAATCTCCCCCATAAAGTGACGTGAGACAGCCTTATCATTAATATAAAGAACACTTTGACGGACTTGTATACGATCACCTGGTAGCCCAACAACGCGTTTTATATAATCAATCTTCGGATTACTTGGTAAGCGAAAAACGACCACATCTCCACGTTGAGGTTGAGATGCCCAAATCCGTCCAGAAAAAAGAGGAGGAGAAAAGGGTATGGAAAAACGAGAATACCCATATGCATACTTAGAAACAAACAGATAATCTCCCACCAACAAAGTAGGACGCATTGAACCGGAAGGAATACTAAAAGGCTGGAAAAAAAGTGTCCGAATAAACGCTGCTAAAAGCAGAGCCTGTATTAGAACAGAGATAAATTCACGAAGCCCACCTTTTTTTTCTTTTTTATGCACTTTATCTTTTTGGATCATCACCAACTGCCTTCTCATCACAGATATAATTTTTTTTCATCATAATATTCAAATAACAAAAGCACAATCTCTCATCCCATCTATCCACGTGGAAGTGCCTCGATAATAATAAATGCCTGTGCCCAAGGAAAATCATCTGTTATGCTAAGATGAATAACTGCATCATGATGAGGAGGTAATAACTTTTGAAGTTGCACTTGTGCGCAATTTGTTAATTGCATGATTGGTTTACCAGATGGCAAATTAACTACCCCCATGTCTTTCCAATTGATACCACAAGCGATTCCTGTTCCTAAGGCTTTAGCACACGCTTCTTTAGCAGCAAATCTTTTTGCATAGGAAGAGGAGATTTTTTTGAGATTTTCGGATCTCTTTCTTTCAATATCCGTAAAAATACGTTGGATAAAACGATCACCATAACGAACCAACATTTTCTCAATACGTCGTATATCAACCAGATCATTTCCAAGACCAATAATCATAAGATATTACCCGATCTTTCTTACGATGAACGCTTCTTTAAACGCCTTTTTTTTATAATCTTTTGATATCGCTTTTCTTTAAAACGAACCGTTGCTCTGTAAACACCTATATAAGATAACCCACCAAAAACAATACCTAAAAGAGTTCCACCTAAAATCATAGGACTCATAATTGTGTCCCATGCGCCTTTAAAGAGGAGAGAGAGATTTGACAATGTCAAATCATTAAATAGAGCACGAATTTGCGAAAGAGAAATCTCTTTGACATCGCTAAAAAGTGATAAACAAAAATACCCTACTTTATAATCAGCCATGACAATCAATAAAAATGTGAGTGGATTAGAAAAAATCGTCCCAATGATTGCGGCGGCAAAGTTTGCACGCAAAAGCCAAGAAAGAAATATTGCCAAAATAATATGCAGCCCAAAGAAAGGAGAACAAGCTAAAAAAATGCCAACAGCAACCCCCAATGCTACTTCATGCGGTGTTGCTGATATACGCAAAATACGTTTATGTATGTAGCAAAATGAGCGAGAAAATGAACGACGTGGCCATAACCAAAGTCGAATACGCGTTACAAAATCTATTGGTTCTCGACGACGAAAAAGCATATGACTCTCAATATACATCTTTTGATGATGAAATAATCTATATTATCCAAATTAATCTTTTTAAGCTTTATCATCCAAATTAATCTTTTTAAGCTTTTGCACAAAAAAAATAGAAAGACAATTAAATATTTCGACTGCCTGGTTTTATCGCTGGAAGAACAGAAAGCTCTGCAGGAAGAGCATCACTAGCGTAAGAGGTTATCTCGTATTCAGCAAGTGCAATCAATGGAACTCCAACATTGACTTTACCACCAGAACGATCAAGGATACATGCACTGGCCAATACCTCTGCTCCTGCTGCAACGAGCGCCTCAATAGTCTCACGAATGGAAAGACCGGTGGTCACAATATCTTCAACGATAACAACCCGTGCACCCTTCTTGATTTCAAAACGACGCAACTCAAAGATGCCATTTACACGCTCTACCCAAAGAGAAGGAACACCAAGGTGACGTGAAGTTTCATAGGAAGGAATAAGACCGCCAATTGCGGGACCAACAACATAATCAATTTTTCCATCGATAGATTTTTTTATTTTTTCAGCCAATCCACGACATAACTTTTCCGTCAAGTCAGCATGCATGAATACTTTCGCTTTTTGCATATAAGTCGCGCTATGGCGACCCGATGTTAAAATAAAATGCCCTTCTAGAATAGCATCTGCTTGTTTAAAAATATCAATGACATCTTGTGTATTCATTGCAAAATCTTTCTTTTTATCCATGAACCCGCCGTACTGTACTTACTGAACTTGCCTCTTTTAACTGAGAAAAAATACGATTCAAATGTTTTAAATCCCACACTTCCAAATCAATCATAATTTCTGTAAAATCTGGTGCTGTGCGGATAAAAGATAAATTTTGGATATTGGCATCGTTAGCAGAAATTATTTGTGTAATTTCAGCCAAAGAACCAGGACTATTTACAACCAAAATATTCATCCGTGCAGGAAAACGTTCATTCATTTGGGCATCAATATCCCAGCGGACATCAATCCATCGTTCTGGCTGATCATCATACGCCATCAAAGCTGAAGACTGTATTGGATAAATAACGATCCCAGCCCCTGGCTGCATAATACCAACAATCCGATCTCCAGGTACTGCTCCTTCCGGTGAAAAACGTACCGGTATATCTCCACCAGTTCCTCTAATAGGCAATGCTTTAGATTGATGATTCTCGACCATTGCATTCTTTTCATTTTCTGGAACTTTAAAAATCATACCTTGAGCATTTTCAATATTAAACCAACCTTCTTCCCCAGGCTTAAAAGATGACTTTTGTACCACACGGTGATCTTGATAATCAGGATAAACCGCTTTAATCACATCAGCGGAAAACAGCTCTCCACGCCCAACAGCAGCTAAGACATCCTCTACATCTTTACGCGCTAAACGTGGCAAAACTTTCTTCAAAATGTCTTTTGAAAATTGTTTTCCCATATATTCAAATGAACGCTCAAGAATACGATATCCTAAACCCGAATATTGTTTACGTACCGCTGCTCGACTTGCTCGTCGAATAGCTGAACGTGCTTTACCTGTGACAACAAGAAATTCCCATGCAGCTGGCGGAATTTGAGCGTGTGAACGAATAATATCAACCTCATCACCATTTTTTAATTTGGTCATTAAAGGCATAATACGACCATTGATTTTTACACCCACACAAGAATCACCAATGTCTGTATGGACGGCATAAGCAAAATCAATGGGTGTAGCTCCTTTAGGAAAAGCAATTAATCGACCTTTCGGCGTAAAACAAAAAACTTGGTCTTGAAAAAGCTCAAGTTTTGTATGTTCTAAAAACTCTTCTGGATTATCTCCATCAGACAAAGATTGTATCGTTTGACGCAGCCATGCATAGGCATTCGTTTCGCTTGATAACTTCATAGTCGAATAATTGGAACCGTGCTCTTTATATATGGAATGAGCAGCAACCCCATATTCAGCAACTTCATCCATAGCAGCCGTTCTAATTTGCAACTCAACACGTTGTCGCGATGGTCCCACAATTGTTGTATGAATAGAACGATAATCATTTTGCTTTGGTATAGAGATATAATCTTTAAAACGACCAGGAACCATTGGCCATGTCGTATGAATGACCCCAAGAGCACGATAACAATCATTCACGGACTCAACAATCACACGAAAACCAAAAATATCCGATAACTGTTCAAAAGATAATGCTTTACTTTCCATTTTGCGAAAGACTGAATAAGATTTTTTCTGACGGCTTTTAACATCTGCTTTAATGCCATGCTCGAAAAAAAGTTTTGTCAATTCATTTTCAATTGTGGAAAGCAAATCACGGTTGTGTTTCAATAATTCAGAAAGTCGATTGGTAATCGTACGATAACCTTCTGGATTTAAATAAAAAAAAGAGAGATCCTCTAATTCTTCGCGCATATCCTGCATACCCATACGGCCTGCAAGTGGCGCATAAATATCCATCGTCTCCTCAGCAATTCGTCGACGTTTATCATCACGCATAACACCAAGGGTACGCATATTATGAAGGCGGTCAGCAAGTTTGACTAAAAGAACGCGAACATCATCAGAAATGGCAATAAGAAGTTTACGAAGATTTTCTGCCTGTACGGCTTTCTTTGATACAAGATCAAGCTTATTAAGCTTTGTAAGTCCTTCAACCAACTTCCCAATTTCAGAACCAAAAAGCTGATCAATTTCTGCTCGTGTAGCGCTTGTATCTTCAATTGTATCATGCAAAAGAGCAACAGCAATCGTTGCCTCGTCCAACCGCATATCCGTCAAAATAGCAGCAACTTCTAAAGGATGAGAAAAATAAAGATCACCTGACGCACGCTTTTGATGTGCATGCTTTCTCATTGCATAATCATAGGCTTTGTTTAAAAGAGCCTCATCTACGTCAGACTTGTAACGCTGAACACGTCCAACAAGCTCACACTGACGCATCATACGAGCATATCCTTTATCTTTTCACACCCCTAATCCTTATTGAACACATCTTATCAATAAAAGACAAGAAAAATAATTGCTCCTCACATGACAAGGTATCTTTACTCCTGTAACATAAATTGCTGCAATTAATAATCGTCACTTTTTTCTGGAACAACCAAACCTTCAATACCCGCTAAAAGCTCTTCTTCTGACATATGATCAAATGAAGTACCTTCTTCTTGCGACGACGTATTAAAAGCACTTTCAGCTTCACCTGAATGGGTAATAAATTCACTTGCCATTTCTGGCTCATCTACTTCCACATGCTTTTGCAGCGAATGAATAAGGTCTTCCTTTAAATCAGCAGGCGACAATGTTTCTTCTGCTATTTCACGCAAAGCAACAACTGGGTTTTTATCATTATCACGATCAACCGTAATCTGCGCTCCTTGTGAAATCTGACGCGCCCGATGACCTGCTAAAAGTACCAATTCAAAGCGGTTATCAACTTTATCAATACAATCTTCTACCGTTACGCGGGCCATTTATGCCTCTTTCTCAAATAAAAAAATTTAATAGCGGATAGGGAAGTATATACAATAATCAAAATAAAACACAAGAAAAACAACTCAAACTTTTATATTTTTTGATTAAAGAACTTATTTAAGAAAATTCTTGGAAAATTTATAAAATGTATAACCTATTTATGCTCATTATCAAAGCTTCTCTTAAAAGCATTCCAATAGATTGACTTCAAACAAAGGACGGTCTTTCTTGACAAAATACTTGTCTGGGGTCTTCGTCCTTTTAAAAGGAATACCAGCTGTTGAAAATCCTTTGCAATAACAGCAGCCTTATACATACTTTTTATGATAATATCTTTATCTAAAGAGAGAGCTTTTTTTCTTTGAACATCATGTGTATTATGCTCTTATTCATCGAATAAATTACTGAAAGATTACCTCTCTTTACACAATAATTAGTAATAAGTTTATATTAAACTTTCTTTATATTCATTATAGATTGTTTCTCAAAACATAACCCGTCATATACGCTATAAAAGACTCAAAAAAATAGAAAAAACGATTGATGCCTAACACCATGAATAGCCAATTAACATCACTTTGCCCAGAACCGCCCCAAAATTGCAATTTATGTCCTAGGCTCCATCAGTTTATCGCTGACTGGCGTGTAAAAGAACCAAGTTGGTATAATGCACCGGTGCGCCCCTTCTTTCCTTATAAAGGGCCAGACACAACACGCCTTCTCATTGTTGGGCTTGCTCCTGGATTACGCGGAGCCAATAGAACTGGACGTCCATTTACTGGTGATTATGCTGGGCATTTACTTTATTCAACTTTAAAAAAGTTTGGTTTTGCCCAAGGAACCTTTGAAGAAAGAGCAGATGATACTCTTGAACTTATTGATGCAGCAATAGTTAACTCTGTTCGTTGTGTTCCACCCGAAAATAAACCCACCGGTGCAGAAATTAACACGTGCCGCTATTTCTTCTCACCTCTTTTAACAAATCTTCCCAAACTTAAAGCCGTTATTACCTTAGGCACCATTGCGCACCATTCAACGATACGTGCCCTTAATGCAAAAGTTTTATCTCACCCTTTTGGACACGGTAAAATCAATAACATCGGCAGATTACGCATCTTTTCGAGCTATCACTGTTCTCGTTATAATACAAATACTGGACGCTTGACAGACGCTATGTTTCACCAAATCTTTCAAGCAGCAAAAACATACTTAGATCAATGCTAAAACTGTTTTAAAAAGTGCTATAAATAAAGGATATCTTGATCGCATCCGTCATCCATATCTTTTTAAAAGTCTTGCTTTTTCACGTCCCCAATCGCGTTTTTTTTCCGTTTCGCGCTTATCATGAAGCTTTTTTCCCCGCGCTAAAGCGATCTCCAACTTAACGCGCCCCCGTTCATTAAAATAAAGTTTGAGAGGAACAAGTGTCATTCCTTCACGAGACGTTGCATTAAAAAAACGTGCCATCTCGCGTTTTGAAAGTAATAACTTGCGCAAACGTCGCGGTTCATGATTAAAACGATTAGCCTGCGTATATTCAGGAATATAGCTGTTTACTAACCATAATTCCCCATTCTCAAAACTCGCATAGCTTTCCGCAATATTGGCATGATTAGAACGTAGGGACTTCACTTCCGCTCCCTGAAGGACAAGACCAGCCTCGAGATTATTAAGGATTTCAAAATTAAAACGTGCTTTACGATTGTCAGCAATTATTTTCCGTACGGGCGCGTTCTTTTTTTTATTCATGGCTTTGTCAATATCATTCTATGCTTTTAAAAGACCAGCATGACTGAGGGCAGCATCAATAATCTTCTTTGTGCTTTCTGTTAATGGAACAATAGGAGAACGCACTGTATCACCACAAAATCCTAATTTTGCAGCGGCATATTTAATACCTGCTGGACTAGGTTCAATAAATACAGCACGATTAAGAGGCATCAAGCGATCATTTAGTTCTCGTGCTGTTTTATAATCACCACGAAAACAAGCAGCTTGAAGCTCTGCACAAAGCTTTGGAGCAACATTTGAGGAAACTGAAATACACCCCACACCTCCATGTGCATTAAAACCTAATGCCGTACAATCATCGCCGGAAAGCTGCACAAAATCTTTTCCACACTTTTCACCTTGTTCACTAACGCGCTCAATTCTGCTCGTTGCATCCTTAACACCAATGATATTGTTAAAATCTTGATAAAGGTCTCTCATCGTTTCTACAGCCATATCGATAATAGAACGACCAGGAATATTATAAATTATAATCGGAATAGAAACAGCTTTGGCAATGGAAGAAAAATGTTTGTATAAACCAGATTGATTTGGTTTATTATAATAGGGAGTGACAACCAAAACTGCATCTGCACCAGCTTTTTGCGCATATTGTGCAAGCTCTACAGCCTCACTTGTGCTATTTGATCCCGCTCCGGCCACAACAGGAACACGCTTTGCGACCTTCTCAACACACAATTCTATAATCCGCTTATGTTCTTCATGACTTAACGTTGCTGATTCACCTGTTGTCCCAACAGGGCTTACGCCGTTAATCCCTTGTGTAATCTGCCATTCAACAAAATCACAAAACGCCTTCTCATCAATTGCGCCCTTGTTATCAAACGGTGTGATAAGCGCAGTTATCGCTCCCTTGAGCATGATAAACTCCCTATAATGTTTGCTTTTATTTTTTTATAATCGCCTTTTATAAATTTTAAATAGAGCATAATCTTGCTCTATCATTGAAGCAAGATGAATTTCAAAAAAAAGCCCTTATAAGATGAAAATGCCCCTCCTTAAATGTTGAACATTTCTTTTAAATAAGCCGTCTATATTAACGCGTTTTTCACGCTTGTGTTCTATAAATCCTTAAGTTTTTTTACAAAAAGCAAGGTCTCAAGGTCTTTTCTCTATGCGTGTATTTGCCACCTCTCTTTTCGTATCAACCTTTACTGCACTTATACTGGCAATAAGAATTTTATTTTCAAGTGCATACGCGCAAACACCCCTTTTACAAGGGAAAACGCCAATCCCTTTGGTTCGCCCTACTCCCTTTACCGCAAAAGAAGCTCAAGAATCTCTTCAACAGATACACACGACACCGCACAATGCTGCTACACTTCAGCAACTGAAAGCTGGGCTAGATGCACTAGCAAATAACAATATTGCAAAAACAATAAATCTTCGTAATTCAATGGAAAAACATAGCCTTGATCGTCATATTTTGACATGGGCGTTGGGGGTATCAAACCCAGCGAATATACCAAGTTCTGAAATATTTAATGCAATCAACATGCTAAAAGGATGGCCAGGTATAGAAACGATGCAACGCAATGCTGAACGTGCTTTTCTTAACGAAACCAACGTCACACGCGCAATCATCCAAAAATTTTCTCATCACCCGCCCCAAACAGCACAAGGAATGGCTCTCTTCGCTAAAGCACTTATCGCAACGGGACAAACCACTCGTGCTCAACACGTTATTGCACCATGGTGGCATAAAACACAGCTTAATGCAAAAGAAGAAGTATTTGTTCTTAAAAATGCAAGCGCTGCATTAAAACCTATTGATCATTTGAAACGCATGCAGTTTATGCTGTATACACATCGTTTTGATTCAGCAGCACGCGTTGCAAAATTAGCCCATGCTCAATCTCTTTTTGATGCTTTTGTGGCCGTTGAAAAAAATGATCCTAGAGCTACACAAAAATTGAAAGCTGTAGAGAGATCATGGCAAAAAGATCCTCTTTTTCAGTTTGCTCGAATACGCCATCTTCGACGAACAGAGCAATATGATGCAGCCGCAGCACTCATGATGAAAACATCAAAAGATGCATTCCGCCTTATGAACCCTCATTCATTGTGGAAAGAACAACGCGCCCTTTCTCGTGAAATGCTCGATTTAAACAAACCAAAAATCGCTTATCAACTCGTTACAATGCACACTGGTATAACATCTGCATTAGCTATCGATGCTGAGTTTCATGCAGGATGGTACGCACTACGGTTTCTTCATAACCCTAAATTGGCAATGCAGCATTTTTCACGTATTCCTCAACTCTCTTCTTTACCTTTTTCTGCATCACGTGGATATTACTGGATGGGACGAACAGCAGAAAAGCTAGGAGAACATAAAAATGCCCAGCAATACTTTCATCGCGCAGCTCATTTTGGTGCAACTTACTATGGTCAATTAGCCGCTGCACGACTCAACCAAAAAAAGCTTAAAGTGTCTTTTCCCAAACCAACAACCGCTGAGCGACAACATTTCAGTGCACGAAAAGCGATCAAAGCAATTCAACGTCTTGAAGCAGCCGGCTATGCTGATTTTGCTAAAATTTTTTATAGAGAGCTCGGAAAAAAAATAGAAAGCCCCGGTGAATTAGCTCTTCTAGCTGTTATGGCAGAAAAAAATGGTGACTATTATACCAGCCTCAAAATTGGAAAAATGGCTGTTATTCAGGGAAAAAATGTCGGGGCACTCTCTCATCCTCTGGGAGCTATACCAGCTTCTACTAATATTTCTGTAGAAGAAAAATCGCTTATCTATGCCATTGCACGCCAAGAAAGCGAATTTAATCCAACAGCCATATCAAAAGCAGGTGCACAAGGTATACTCCAATTGCTTCCTACAACAGCAAAAGCACTGGCAAAAAAATACTCAATCACATGGTCTCCTAAAAAGTTTAGCAGTGATGCTCATTATAATGCAACATTAGGTGCCCATTTTCTCAATGAACAATTAGAACGTTTTAATGGATCCTATATACTAACTCTTATTGGCTATAATGCGGGTCCCCGTCGAGTCAATGAATGGATAAAACGTTATGGCGATCCTCGAGGACAATCTCTCGATAATGTCATTGATTGGATTGAACGTATTCCTTATACAGAAACACGTAATTACGTGATGCGTGTCATGGAAAATTATGGTGTCTACAAAGCAAGACTTACTGGGAAAATAGATATAAAAACCGACCTGCTTTCTGGTCGATGGAAATAATATGCCTTAACTTCCCAAATAGCATTTGAAAACGTTCATAAGAAGTGTTTTTATTCCTTTTTAAATGGTACCCACATACCAACCTGCTTATGATGTATAAGCAATTAATTTTAATTGATTCAGTATCAATAAATTCGAAATGAGAAAACCCTCCGCTATTCGGGTCTTTTATTCCAAATACAAAATGATAAATTATCATTATAAATCAATATGTTGTACAAATAATTTATTTTTTCTCAACATAAACGACAATATCATAGAAATTATAAAGAGAAGAGTAAAACAAATAACTCATCCTTTTACTGTTGCTTATTAGTCAATATTCAAATCTTGCGAAATAGCATATTTTAAGACTATTTTTTTTCTGCTTATAACATTTCTATACCAAATAAGAGCACGTTATATATATATCGTTTGGATTATCTTTGATAACAGAAAGGCAGACTCATTGAGTTAGAAAGCCTTAAAGACAAACAATTTTCTTCTACCCCTTCCCTTTTTATTCGGTTTTACGACTTTTAAATATGTCAATATCTTTTAATGATGAAGATGAAGCTTTGCTTTTTGTTTTTCTCATTTTTATATATAAGCTCACATCCTTTACACAAAATAGAGCATCCCCAAATAGTATGTTTTTCTTATTTATATTCTTGTTTTATTTTAATGTTTCTAAGTCTATTTCACAACGGTGTATCTGAAAAGTACTTACGAAAATCCTCTTACGAATGGTATAAAAATCGATTAGACACGATTAACCTTTACTTCATAAAAGCTATAGCTCTATCATCTCTTAACGCCCGATGTTGCAACAGCCCTTTCATTTAGAGTATTTATAAAAAGTATATTCACTGCTTTTAGAAGTTTTTTATCTATGCTTCCCCTCAACTTGTGTCATAAGTAAGCAGATGGTTTCGATTGATTCAACGTCAAAAAATTCGAACGAACTATATTTGAACTTTCATTCAAATTATAAATAAATATATTATAAGAAAAGCGCCCCGCATAAAAAATCAGCTAAATATTAGGGATACTCTGATTATTTTCTTCACTTTTGATGGTGGAGGGGGAGGAAAAGAACCAACGCGTTGAAGTGCTGCCATAGCCAATCGATCCAGTTCTGGATCTCCAGCAGAAACGACGACACGGCTAGAAAAAATACTCCCCCGCTCATGCACCATAAATTCTAACTTCACCGTTCCTTTTGCTCGACTGGTACGCTGTCCTACAACATAATTTTTTTGCCTTTCTAATTGTGACTGTACCTTTGCTAACCACTCCATTAACAACGTATCTTCAAGCCCTGCTGTACCACCACCCTTGTTGGTGGAAGAAGAACGTACCACCTTTGCATTGGAGCGCTTTACTACAGCTTTTGGCGTCGGTATTGTCTTTTTGATAAACGCTTTATGCTCCACTTTTTGAGGAAGGGGTTCTTCCAAAGACTTTAAGTCATCTTGTTCTGCCATATGCTGAGGTTCTTCCGATTGAACTTCATCCACAGATTCCAATTCCTCTGACTCCTGCTCTAGGAGATCAGTCCGTAATACTTCTGGCTCTGTATGAATATCTGACTCTGTGTGAATATCTGGTAAGTCTGTATCAACATCCGGATAGATAGTTTCTTGCACAAAAGTCAGCATAATCTCCGACGAGAGTAAGCCATTACTTACACCAGTACTTTGAAAATAAAACTGCGCTCCCAATAATACGTGCAAAAAGAAAGCTCCAACAAATGCACCAATCCAAAGAGTTAATAATTGCTTCGTATTTGCAAAATTCATCGTTTCTTCTGCCACTATTTTAAGCTTAATATTGGTGTTCAATCTCATTAAAACAGGCTATTTTGAAATTGCAACTTTTTTCTTGACTGATTTTGTCATGTTTAATATGGTTTTCCAGTGATTTTGTGTTGTTGTCAAAATCATTTCTACTTGGCTGGCAAGTTTTAATCAGCGGGCCCAGCCTTTTTGTATGAATATAAAATTTCAAACAGAGGGGATGTTAAAAGGGTTATGATGTGTTATGCAAATAAGACGAAAAAATATCTATAAAAGCTGTGTAATTTTAAGTGCATTATCGGTCTGTATACCTTCATTTGTTTTTGCACAAAACAGCGATAAGAGTACTGTAACTGAGCTCAAGCCAATCCTTATTAAAGGAAAAAAAATAGAAGATGCTTCAAATTTAATAACCATTCTAACTGACCGTAAAACCAATAAGAATATTGATGAAAAACAAATAACTGATGTTTATGATGTGAGTCGTCTTAATCCTTCTGTCTCCTATAACTCGGGAAGTAATAGTTTCGTTATTCGTGGTTTAGATGCAAACCGTGTTCTTACGACAATGGATGGTATTTCTCTTCCATGGTATAATGATATATTCCGTGGTGGAGGCGGAAACACAACTTTTGATTTCAATGCTCTTTCTACGTTTGATACTATTCAAGGATCAGATTCTAGTCTTTATGGTTCTGGCGCCCTAGGAGGAATAATTGCTCTGCGTACCCTTAATCCTGAAGATCTTATCGTGGAAGGAAAGAATTGGGGTAGCCTTATAAAAGGTGGTTATCATTCTGTTGATAATAGTTGGCGCATCGATCAAGCTTTTGCTGTGCGTAATTACCGAACATTTTTGCTTTTCCAAGGGTCTTATGTAGAAGGTCATGAGCGCAAAAATATGGGAACAGTGGGAGGATATGAAGAACGCACACGTAAAAACCCCTCTCACTTTGACAAAAATAACTTGCTTTTTAAAATTCATCAATATTTGAGTGATAATCATCGGCTTGGTTTTACTGCAGAGCGTTTTGGTCATAATAGTAACGCGCATGCATTAAATTCGTCTAAAAGATATGCTCCAGGTTCCGTTTATGAACGGGATAATAGACTCCGTGAGCGTTTTTCTCTTTCTTACAATTATAATGGTAATGGTGATGCGGTTCTTGATGCGTTTAGTGGGCTGCTTTATTGGCAAAGGCAATCAAGTCATTCCGTTACGACTGGCGTTCGTGTTTCAGCTCCTAAAGGGGATTATTTGAGAGATAATTTTTTGCGGAATATCAATTATGGTTTCAATGCTGATGCACTTAAAAAAGTGGATTTTGGCACTGTAAGCCACACGTTAAAGTTTGCAACGAATGTTTCGTCATCTAAATCTCATCACTATTTGTTTGGTAAAGACAACTGTCATATAAAAGAATATGCTCGAGGATGTCTTTTTGTTCCTGCTAATCGATCAGATTCGCCAGACACAAATGGTTACAATTTGGGTTTTGCTTTTGAAGATGAAATTGGATTCGTTGATGATCGTTTTCGTGTAACACCGGGAATCCGGTATGATTGGTACAAATATATTCCTCAGAAAACATCTTCTTATGAGAAATCACTGATTTCTGATAAATTCCCTCCAGAAAGAAATGGATCACGCTTTTCTCCTAAATTACGCGTGGAGTGGGATGTTCGTAATCAAGTAACGCTCTATGCTCAATGGGCACAAGCTTTTCGTGCACCACGTATTTCAGAACTTTATGTCTCTTATATCAAACCTTCTGCTTATTACGTGAAAGGAAATCCTGACCTTCAACCAGAAACAAGCAATGGGTATGATGTGGGGATACACTATGGAAATGTAAATTTCGGTGGTTCCTTCAATGCCTTTATCAACCAATATAAGAATTTCATAGATACCGAGGATAGAGGTCCATCAGAAGAATTCAAATTTGCGCGTCGGCATTACATGAATCGCTTCCGCGTGCAAATTTTTGGTGTTGAAACAAAAGCGCATCTAGTTCTTAAAAATGGTTTTCATGGCAATATTGCTCTTTCTTATTCACAAGGAAAAGATCTTGATAAAAAAGAGTATCTTAACTCAATTTCTCCTTTGAAAACAGTTATCGGTTTAGGATATGCAAAAGAAGTTTGGGGAAGCGATGTTATCCTTACTGTAGCAGCCAAACGTGACAAAGTAGCTAAGGCATCGGATTACCAAAAAATTCCAGGATACTATGTCGTTGATATGACAGGGTGGTGGAAACCATTCGGTGAACCGGGTCCTGTTATAAGGGCTGGTGTTTATAATCTGTTCAATCAAAAATATTGGAATGTTTCAGATCTTCCTTCCGGTGCAAGCTCAACACCGAAGGATTATTATAGTCAGCCTGGTCGTAACTTTAAAGTTTCGTTCGTGCAAAAATTCTAGTCGCTTTTGTTAACCATTAGATCAATGAAAAAGGTTATATTGATAAAAAATAAATTATTGCGTTTCTGTTCTCATTGTTCTTTGAACAACAAGTTTTGAAGTTTTCGCTTTAACTCTTGGTAATTTATTGGTTTTTATTGTTCTACTGTTGATAAAATAAGGGCTTGTTTCGTGGTGGGTTGAACCATTAGTTGATAGTGGTTCGACTCACTGTCTTTCTAGTTGTAAAATTAAACAATTAACCTTCAAACAGGTAACATAAGGATAAGCCCATGTCATACACAGCCGAAATAATTCTTCGTTTGCGTGAAGAAAAAAAAGAGATGCGTAGCCGTGATTTCGCGGACTCTATTGGTATATCCGAAGCAGAACTCATTGCGGCTTATTGTACAATTGGAAAAGCAAAAAGACTGCGCGCTGATGTCGCTACTTTCTTGGAAAATTCTCCTAAACTTGGCACAGTTATGGCATTGACACGTAATGATAATGCTGTCCATGAAATAACAGGATGTTTTGAGAAGATTGTTCAAAGCCAGCATATCCCGATAACACTCGGTGAAATTGACTTGCGTATTTTTTCAAAACAATGGAAGTTTGGTTTCGAACATGACGTGATTATTCTCGGAACACCTATGAAAAGTTTGCAATTCTTTGATCAATCTGGCATGGCTATTTTCAAACTCTATTCTAAAGACACGACAAATATGGAAGAATGGGCCGTACTTGTTGAAAAATTGCTTCATGACGATCAGTCACCTGTACTTGATATTTCTCCCGTTCCTCCTCCAGTACAATGTGATATGGCAAAGCTGGATGTTGAAAAATTTCGAGATTGTTGGCGTCAGATGACTGATGTACATCAGCTTCATAGGATTATTTCTGAACTGAAAATTAATCGACATGATGCTGTGAAACATGCCGGCAATGAATTTGCCGATGAATTACAGATAGAAGCTGTTGAGATGATGCTCAGACACGTTGCACAACAAGAGTTACCAATTATGTGTTTTGTCGGTAACAAAGGGTGCGTCCAAATTTTCACTGGGAAAGTAAAGAACATTAAGCAAGTGGGACCTTGGCTTAATGTTCTCGATCAAAAATTTCATCTCCATTTACTCGTTTCTGGATTTGATAAGGTATGGCGTGTTCGCAAACCTACGATTGATGGTTATGTCAGCTCACTTGAAGTTTTCGATAAAGATGATGAGATGATTATTCAATTCTTTGGCGTACGCAAGGAAGGTCAAAAAGAACGTGAAGATTGGCGCTCTTTATTGAATAGTTTGCCATCATGCCAAGAAAACAGCAGTGACTAAGATAAGGTAAGGTTGGACATGTTCATATCTCTTTTACATAGGTTATCAAACCTTTTTCTTATGTGTTTACTGCTCTCTCTTACCTGTTTTTCTAAACAAGTGATTGCTGAACCCACAACCCGTTTTCCTGAAAATGCTCGTATTGTTTCTATCGGCGGAGCACTTACAGAAATTGTCTATGCATTGGGAGCCCAAGATCAACTTGTCGCCCGTGATAGTACAAGCGTCTACCCACAAGAAGCGCTCAAGCTTCCTGTGCTTGGATATATGCGTGCTCTTTCACCTGAGGGTGTTTTATCACTTGCCCCAGAAGGCATATTGCTTGTTGAAGGAAGCGGTCCCGCTTCAACAATTGATATTCTCAAAAAAACATCAATACCTCTGGTGATCATACCAGAAGACTATTCCCGTGAAAATGTGATAGAAAAGATTCGTCTCGTTGGTCAAGCCATTCATCGGGAAGTGCAAGCGGCTGCGTTAATTGAGAAATTGAAGCGTAATTTTTTAGACAACGATGCGCTTTTGGCGAAAGTAACAAGACCAAAGCGTGTTCTTTTTGTTTTCTCTGTGCAAAATGGACGCGTCATGGCATCTGGAACAGGTACTGCAGCTGATAGTATGATAAAACTTTCAGGCGCTATCAATGCTATCACCGATTATAAAGGATATAAACTTCTCAACGGCGAAGCGTTATTGAAATCAGATCCCGATGTTATCTTACTTGTAAAACATGGTGCAAAATCAACCAGTATTGATAAGATTTTAGCCATACCGGCAGTTCAAGCAACAACTGCAGCAAGAAATCATGCCATAAAACAGATGGATGCTATGTATTTTTTAGGATTCGGTCCACGCACTGCAGACGCGTCAAGAGAACTTATTCATATGCTTTATGGTGCAAATCAAAACGGTAAGAGCTGACAAACATGGTAGACGGTACATCGATGATGCATTTACCCGAAGCAAAAGAAGGTAAAAAAATAAACCGTTCAAAGCAGGGAAAGATTTTATTATTAAGCTTAATAATATTCCTTACCTTCAGTATTTTTGGTGGGCTCTTGAATGGTGCAGCAAAGGTTTCTTTCGTTGATCTCCTCCATGTAATGCTTACACAAGATTTTTCGGTAAGTAGTAAAACGCGTGATTACCTCGTGCTTATCGACATAAGGCTTCCCCGCGTTATCTTGGGATTATTGATTGGAGCAGCTTTAGCTGTCTCCGGTGTTCTTATGCAAGGGCTTTTCCGTAACCCTCTTGCAGATCCTGGGATTGTAGGTGTATCAGCAGGTGCTGGACTTGGAGCAGTCTTAGCAATTGTTGTAGGTTTTGCTTTTCCTGTTTCATTTGCACCTTTTCTAGAGCCTTACAAAGTTATCATAGGTGCTTTTTTGGGTGGACTTTTGTCCACGATTATTCTCTACATCATAGCAACGCATAATAGCTTTACCTCTATTGCAACCATGCTGCTTGCTGGTATTGCTCTTGGTGCATTAAGCAGTGCAGTTGTTGGAACATTGATTTTTATCGCAAATGACCAACAACTCCGTGATATCACTTTTTGGAGTCTTGGCTCTCTTGCGGGCGCTACATGGTTGAAAGTATGGCTCGTTCTCCCTTTCATTGTTATTGGTCTTCTTTTCTCTCCCTTTTTATCACGAGCACTTAATGCCCTTGCTCTTGGAGAAGCTGTTGCTGGCCATATTGGTTTCCATATTCAACGCGTTAAAAATATTGCTATTCCCCTAGTTGCTCTTATGTGTGGTAGTGCTGTTGCTGTCAGTGGTGGTATTGGTTTTATTGGTATTATTGTTCCTCATATTTTACGTCAGCTCATTGGTCCTGATCATCGCTATCTCATTCCTTGCTCTGCTCTCTTGGGAGCAGCATTACTTATTTTTGCTGATACGTTTGCACGCCTCATTGTTGCCCCCGCAGAATTGCCGATTGGAATTGTAACAGCACTTTTTGGTGCACCTTTCTTTCTATGGATCCTTATATGCAAACGAGGAACAGACTTTTCATGATTGAAGCGACAAATATTTGTGTTCAGCGCAGAAAGAAGCAGATTCTTAAACACATTAATCTTCAAGCTAAAAGTGGTGCTTTTACCATTATTATTGGTCCTAATGGATCAGGAAAAAGTACTTTTATCAAAGCTCTGAGTGGTGAAATTCCTTACAGTGGAAAAATAACCTTAAATGGTTATGATGTATGCCAAACAAAAACGCATGAAATGGCAAAAATGCGTGCTGTGCTACCACAATCAACAACGCTCGTATTTCCATTTTTAGTTCATGAAGTTGTAGGACTTGGCCTTTCTGTAAACCAATTTACCATTGCCAAAACCGAATTGCAAAATCTTATCCAAAAGGCTTTAGAGTGCGTTGACCTTTCTGATTATGGCAACCTGTATTATCACCAATTATCAGGCGGAGAACAAGCTAGAGTACAACTTGCCCGTGTACTTTGCCAAATCTGGAAACCTGTTCATAATGGGATTCCTCGCTGGATGATATTAGATGAACCTATTGCTAGCCTCGATATTCAACATCAAATCATCGTTATGGATATTGCTAAACAATTTGCCCATTCTGGTGGCGGCGTTCTTGCTGTTCTTCATGACCTCAATCTCGCGGCACATTATGCAGATAACATGATCTTGCTCAAGGACGGAGAGATTTATTGCGAAGGAAATGCAACGAACGTTTTGACAACACAAAATCTCCGCGATGTTTATCATTGTTCTTTAAACGTTTCTGAATTACCTAAAGAAGATATCCCTTTTGTACTTCCTCAAACGGCATCCTCCTACGAAATTAGACCTCTAAGCTATCGGCTTCAATCTAAAAACTAAAGTCCATAGCAAAATAAAACACGCAAATATTTGAGAATCTTTTTTATTTTTATATGAACTCCTTTTTGTCATCTGTCATTTTAAACAAGAAGACTAAGCACCTTAAAGATATTTTTGGAAAAAACTACTCGTTTAAAATCCTTCAAGATTTTACGTAACTAAAAACATGTGAAATTTTGTTTTGCTATCATACTGTTAGATAGTATGAAGTTATACAACATACATATGCGTTTTCCCACTCTTTCTATCACTTTTATCTTTATAAAAATGATTCAAGAAATGTGTACAAATGCCTTTGTTATAATAATGGGGTGCATTATTTATATCTTCTAAGGACCATATAGAAATCAAATACCTTTCTCCCACCCATAAAAGGTTTATCTGTAGCTTTAATAGTAATATTTTCTTTATAATATATATATACTTTAGCTTTTTATATAAATAAATATTGATTTATAATGGTATTTTTTATTTTCCTCTCTCTCTATATATATAAAATTGTTTATTTGCATATCACAAAAAGTTAACCTATTGAATAAAAACTTTAAAATAAACTCAACAACGCTTCTTGTAAGCCCCTTAATGCAAAAAAATGCGGAATATAGGGATGGGGAGAAAGTATAGAAAAAGTGTTTGTCTGCTGCTTCACAAGCATAACTATGATTCCACTCAAGGAGTACCATCATTTACAGATAAAGCCTACACCATGGCAATGCAAAGAAATGAAATTGACAACAAGATAAGAGATATCTTTATGAGACGAATTAACTCATACAGAGTATGCTGTTTTTGCACAAAAAACGTTAAAAACATTGTACCTTTTTATGCCTCAGGTTGAATAATTTTATCACCTTACCCCCTATCAAAACACCTTATGAAAAAATACATCCCAGATCACTTCACGGCACAATTTAAATAAGTTTTACACATTTTCTCTATGTTATCATACAATTATAAAAAAGTTATGATTTTCTTTTTCTGATAATAAATTATATCCTTAACTCTTTCTTTTAATCATTTTAAAATCGTTTTTTTTGACTCCCTCAAGTATCGTATTAACAATATAGATTTCCTCTTCATAGACGAAGAAAATAACGCGGAATTACTCCGCGCTAACAAAATTATCAGGGTGTATAGATTATTATTACTCAAACATACTCATGATTTTATAGCATAGACAACGGTTGTATTAACAGGGCGCGTTTCTGCCTCACCTGTATGGGAAAGAGTTATCTTGTGTGTATGTGCACCAGCAGAACCTGTTTTCCCTTTCAGGGTCGCATCATAGGTATAATGATTCGGTAGTCTCCCAATATCACCAGTTGGCCATCCAACTCCTTTATACTCAAAACTATGCGCGTGCTCGCCTGCATTTTCAATGCTCCCAATATGCGTATGCGATTTTATGCTATCTTGTTGTTCATCTGCAAATTTTCTACCACCATCTACCCCCCGACCATTATCAAAGCCGCGTAAAAACATGCCTCTAAAATCAGGAACTTTAAACGTTTTATTGCTGTCTTTACCCCATTTATCACCTATTGCCTTGAATAACTGCGGATAATCTTCACGCTTATAGGCCTTACCATCACATAAAAGCCAACCATTTGGCACATTTTGCATAGCAAATGTTGCAATGAATCCAGCAGGAAAACTTTCTATCTTTGGTGGTGTAGGATTTAATAAATACCAACCCTCATGCTCTTTTATTAAAACACCATTATTGTATATCATTTCATAAATGCCATCTGTTTGAAATTCTCCACCTTCTAATGGCATAACCCCCGCATCAGTGGCTTTATAGATACGCTTTTCTCCTATATTATTAACAGTTATTGTTGTCGCGCCAATATTTACACCACAAGCTTTAAAACGTATGATGATATCATTGTTGTATTTCTTTATAGGTGAAACTGTCTTTAAGGTAATTAATGTTGTTTTATCTTCCACATTTACTGTAAAGCTTGAATTAATAGAACCACCATTATCTGCAAGATATTCACGCACGCGCTGCATCATCGCCCGTGCACTATCATTAACAGAACTAGGCGGCTGACCTTCTGCCCAATTAATGATACTATCTGAATAAGCATTTTCATCAGCCTTTAGAGACCAATCGTAAATATTAGACATTATAAATCCCCCTTTATTTTCATAGTTTTTCTAACAACTTCTCGTTCTGTGCACTAAAATGTGCTACCGTCGTTGATTGGTTTATCATAACCACTGCACCATTTGTATTTACGCATTTTACCTCTCTTCACTCCTTGTAATTTAATAACTTGTAATTTAATAACCTAAATTCACCAGATGCTTTACATAACATTAGTATTGATGCTTTCTTTTCTAATGTGTAATGTAATCACCTCATCTGATGTTACTTAATATCTTTTTTGTTGCTTTGCTGTTGTTATATACTTATTTTTCAAATCTTGCTTCTTGTTGCAAAATTTATAAATACTGTTCAGAATTTTCCTTATTATGGATTTCATATAACCATTATTGAATGTAATAACTTATCATCCACATAGAAAGTTTCTAACTTAAACATTATCTTTTTTTATTTTTTCAATAGTTTAAATCTATTTCGTCGATATTTTATACCATGCATTTTAAACAAAGAAACTCTATCTTTTGGCTATCATTTGTATTAAAATTTTAAAAGTTAGCTTCAAATTCTTTGCATGCTTCATCATGTTTTTATTCGCATGCAGATACTTTGTTCTATTTTATTCAATTTATTCCTGAAATTGTGTTACAAGATTAGCATCAATGTTTTTTTGAACAAGCTTTTGTCCAATCCAAATGCACCATAGAGAATATATTCAATATGGCCATTTCTTCACACTTTCATTGAACTGGAAATGAAATACTTTGAACGACTAGAGAAATATCACACACCTTCACCAAATTTGAAGGTTGCATCCGATCCGAAAAACATTAAAAAGCACAAACCAGCGCCCTCCCCCAATTTTTATGAACAATATCCCTGTTTTTTTAAACGTCCCGTAACCAACTTCTCCCCTCCCACACGTAGCATACCTTTTTATATATTATTATATGTATATTTTTTTTGCAAGAATAATAAATCATTCTCAACAACATCTTGCAATTATTGGTGTTCTTCTTAATTCATGACAATATCAAAAAGCATTCTCTAAACTGTTTTGCTAACTCATCTGCCTCGTCAATCCAAACAAAAAAATATGCTCCATCGATTTAACACTTGCTATCCCCTTAACTATCAAAGAAAGCACCTTACAAAATCTTGCTAAGTAAGTAGCCAGATAACTGGACTATCCATGGCTTGTTTTTTCCAAATAGAATATCCCCTCCACTCATTACCGACTTTATTTTCAGTGTTCTCTGCACCTTTAACTTCTATCTTCCCTTTAAAATACACATCATTTATTAGCTACACCCTTTACTAGCTCTAGACGGGGTCTATTTTTTACTATTTTTGAAGTTATCACTATATTTTCTAATGTCAGAAACATTTTCTTTAGGTAATAAAAAACTTAATTAATCAACAGAATGAACACTCAAAAAGAACGATGGAGATATGAGTTTTGGAGATCTTATAGTATGCAGTATATTAGGATTTTTGTTTATAATCTTTTCGTTGGATGGTGAATACGAAAATAATTACATTAAAATGGAAAAAGAATACTTTAGGTGTTCTTTTCTATTCCTGACAGCATTGACCTCACTATTTAGTATAATTGCACTACTTAAATATGATTTTTTTATAAGATATAAAAGATAAGCTTTATATCCTTCCTAATATGCATAACGAGTTTTATGATGTGAGTAGGACAATGCAAAGCGATTATAGAATGCTATGATAGTGCAGATAAATAATTCACTAACGAATTTATCTATGAATATTTTGTTAATACATTTACCTATCTCTGAGGTATGCCAATCATTTTTTCCTGTACAGCTGCAGCTTTTATAGGGCTCCCAATTGTAACATTGCTAATAATCACAATGTTAGTGGAATTTGGTTATTCTTCCTCATAATTCCCTACTTATTCAAAAATTAGTTTTAGGCTTTGTTAATCATTATCATAATAATTCTTTGTTTGCGTTTGTTTTATTTATTACCTATTTTAATATTTAAAATTTTTTGATGCAAATTTACTCAATTTTTCTCTTGTTGTATTATAATAATAAGAGCACTTCATTATGATTAGAAAGCTTTTTGTATATAATTAGCGATTTCTTATCTGTAATATTGTTGCACGATATCACATGACTCGTGAATAACTTTACCTTGAAAACCAAAGAGCTTTATGTCTCAGAAAATGAATTTTCACCTCGTCTTAAGCTAAAACACAGCGCTTTGCGCATTTCTATTGCAAACTAATTAATGAATTTACGTAGTACTTTATGCTGAGATACATCCTTTTGCTTTTCTCTCTCTTCCAACTATTTAAAAGTGTTGATGAAATTTTAAGATGAATAGCCTTTGTTCATTTTCATCATCATTTTTTAATTCAGCTTTACGATTTTCAAAACATTAAAGGCAATATTATTTTTAATAATAAAGATTAGGTATTGTTTTACGCTTTTGTTTATCGCATTCTTAATGGGAACATCCCCTCATGAAGAATAGAATGCTCCAAACAAAATATAATGATATTGCATATCACGCACTTTTAAAGAAATATTGCTCAAAATATACTCCGTTCATTTTACGACAGCGCACGCCAATGATACAATAGTAAGCCATTATAGATCATCAGCTTTAAGCTTTTGACGATACAAGCTGAAACACATCATACATTTTGTTTTCCCCCACGTTGTGACAGTCTCACATCTTAGAATATTCATTAAATGACATTTGGCTTCCTTTCTTCAAGTGTTTTGCCCCATACGCCCCCACTTATGATATGCAAGAAGTGATTTTATATGAAAAGATGTATGATGAAAGAATCTTATGGTATTCTGAGTTTTATTTTAATATGAAAAAATCTCAATCAGAACTATAAACTATCTAATTTTTCCTTGATAATCCGTTTTTAACTTTATTCTGGTTTATAAAATCTTCAAGATCATAGTTTATCGCTTTATAATAATGTCTATTTGCACTCTTAAAAAAACACACCAAAATCGTTTAAAATATATTTTTATGATTGACAATATAGATATTTGAGCCAACCATGTTCGTATTAACAAAAATACTTTAAGTGGGAGGAGGCATGCAAATATGAGAATAGATATTGTATCAATTTTTCAAAATAACTTTTCTTGAGCTGTATTGGATTTTCTTTGCTACAAAGCAATACTATCCTTATTCATCCGAATGCTCGTGACTGATAATTTGAATAGATCCCCATTAACATCGCAACCTATTTTTGAACTCTGTGTCTATAAGGAAAAAGTTTGTGCAGAAAAATACCCCATCAATCAGTTGTAGCCCCTTTCCCGCTTCACGCAAAATTTATCAACAGAGCCTTCTCTTTTCTGATGTGCGCGTACCATTGCGTGAAATTTCACTGACTGATGGCAGTGGTGAAAAACCTTTAAACGTTTACGATACTTCTGGCCCCTACACCGATAAAGATATGATCATTGACATTACAAAAGGCTTACCAGCAATTAGCTTGCCTTGGCTCTCTAAGCGGGATGATACTGAAACTTATCCTGCACGATCAGTGAAACCTGAAGATAATGGATTAATTTCTGATAAAAACCTTACACCAGCCTTTAAACAAAAACGTCCCATTTTACGAGCAAAAAATGGCAAAGCAATTACACAAATGGCTTATGCACGCGCAGGCATTATTACAGCGGAAATGGAATATGTGGCTATACGAGAAAATGAAGGATTAGCAGTAAAAGAACGGCAGAATGTACCATCAAATGAAACATTTGCTGGATCAATACCAGAAATTTATACTGCGGAATTTGTTCGCAATGAAATTGCTTGTGGACGCGCCATTATTCCACAAAGCATTAATCATCCAGAGTGCGAACCTATGATTATTGGGCGTAATTTTCGTGTTAAAATTAATGCCAATATTGGCAATTCAGCAGTGACTTCATCTATGGAAGAAGAAGTTGATAAAATGGTTTGGGCTATTCGCTGGGGCGCAGATACAGTTATGGATCTCTCAACAGGTCGAAATATTCATAATATTCGTGAGTGGATTATTCGAAATGCTCCTGTTCCCATTGGAACTGTTCCACTTTATCAAGCACTCGAAAAAGTACAGGGTATTGCCGAAAACTTAACATGGGACATTTTCCGTGATACCCTTATTGAGCAAGCAGAGCAAGGTGTTGATTATTTTACCATTCATGCGGGATTAAGATTACCTTTTATCCCTTTGACCGTTGATCGGGTAACAGGTATTGTTTCACGAGGTGGTTCTATTATGGCAAAATGGTGTTTGCATCATCACAAAGAAAGTTTTCTCTATGAACATTTTGATGAAATCTGTGATATCGCACGCACGTATGACATCTCTCTTTCATTGGGGGATGGATTGCGCCCTGGCTCTATTGCCGATGCCAATGATGAAGCTCAATTTGCAGAGCTTAAAACTTTGGGAGAATTGACAAAAATTGCTTGGGAAAAAGATGTACAGGTTATGATTGAAGGTCCTGGGCATGTCCCAATGCACAAAATTAAAGAAAATATGGAGCAACAATTAGATCTTTGTCATGAGGCGCCTTTTTATACTTTGGGACCTCTTACAACCGACATTGCTCCTGGTTATGATCATATTACATCAGCAATTGGTGCCGCTATGATTGGATGGTTTGGAACAGCTATGTTGTGTTATGTAACACCTAAAGAACACCTAGGACTCCCCGATAGGAATGACGTAAAAACTGGTGTGATCACTTATAAAATTGCTGCTCATGCTGCTGATCTTGCCAAAGGTTTACCTAGAGCACAATTGCGCGATAATGCTCTTTCACGTGCACGATTTGATTTTAGATGGCATGATCAATTCAACCTTTCTCTTGATCCAGAAACAGCCTGTGCCTTTCATGATGAGACAATGCCTAAAGAAGCCCATAAATTGGTGCATTTTTGTTCCATGTGTGGACCAAAATTCTGTTCTATGCGTATTTCCCATGACATTCGTGAGGCAGCAGCAATAAGAAAAACAAAAGGGGAAGGTATGATCGCCATGGCCGAGAAATATCAGAAAAATGGTGACCTTTATATGGAAGTTGTTCCTCCTCAAAAAGAGAAAGTAAACAGTTGAAGAACATTCTTATCAAAGGTGCAGGTATAGGCGGCTTAACGGTTGCCTTTATGTTACAGCAAAAAGGTGTTTCTGTTACTATATCGGCTCCCCCTCGTTCTCCTCTAGGAAGTGCTAGTTGGTATGCAGGAGGAATGCTCGCACCTTACTGTGAAAGAGAAAATGCGGAACAGATTGTTGAAGATCTTGGTGTACAAGCTATACAGTGGTGGCGGAAAACGCTCCCCAACCTTGTCATACAAAAAGGCACTTTAGTGGTTGCACCTACACGAGATAGAGGAGAGCTTGAACGATTTTCTGTGCGCACGCATAATCACAAAACTATAGATCATACAGAAATAGCTCATCTTGAACCAGATCTTGCAGAACGTTTTAACTGTGCGCTCTTTTATGAAAATGAAGCCCATATTGATCCTCGCAAAGCACTTATGGCTTTAAAAGAAAAGCTTCTCAACAATGGAGCGTGTTTTGTTGATTTAGAGACGGCTGAAACAAATTTTGATATTGTTGTTGATGCGACAGGAATAGCACGTTTAGGAAAGGACAAAAATATACGGGGCGTACGCGGCGAAATGCTTCTCGTGCGCTGCACCGATATTAAAATTTCGCGTCCAATTCGTCTTCTTCATCCACGGTTTCCTCTCTACATTGTACCTCGACAAGATAATATTTTTATGATTGGCGCAACAATGATTGAAAGTGACTTTGATGGTGCAATCTCTGTGAGATCAATGATGGAACTGCTCAACGCGGCTTATACTTTACATCCTGCTTTTGCTGAAGCAGAAATTATTGAATCTGGCGTTGGTGTTCGTCCATGTTATCCTAATAACTTCCCTTCTGTGCATAAAGATGGTAACTGTATTTTTATTAATGGATTTTATAGACATGGTTTTCTTTTGTCTCCAGAAATGGCAAAAAGAGCAATGAAATTGGCATTGGAATAAAGCATGCAAATATTTGTTAATGGTGAAACAGTCCAAACAGAAGTTATGACTCTCGGTCTCTTACTTGAAGAATTGGGGTATGAAGGAAATTGGCTTGCAACCGCTGTTAATGCTGAAGTTGTTCCCATAGATGCACGAAGCCAATTTGTCTTACATGAAGGAGATAAAATTGAAATTTTGAGCCCAATGCAAGGAGGCTAAAATTATGCTGAATCTTTATGGACGACAATTCTCTTCCCGTCTTCTATTAGGTACAGCGCAATATCCTTCACCAGCAATCCTTCGTGATGCTATTCAGAAATCGGATACGGAAATTGTGACTGTTTCCTTGCGCCGTGAAACTGCAGGCGGAAAACAAGGCGGACAATTTTGGCACTTTCTTCAAGAACTTGGAGTAACAGTGCTTCCTAATACTGCTGGTTGTTATACTGTTAAAGAGGCCGTAACGACAGCCCAATTAGCAAGAGATCTTTTTAAAACAGCTTGGATTAAACTCGAAGTGATAGGAAATCCAGACACCTTACAGCCAAATATTTTTTCCTTAATCGAAGCTGCGCAAATTTTAAACAATGAAGGTTTCAAAATTTTTGCTTACACAACGGATGATCTTATTGTTGCTGAAAAACTTTTTGACATTGGTTGTCGTGTTATTATGCCTTGGTGTGCTCCTATTGGTTCTGCCAAAGGACCTCATAATACTGATGGATTGCGTTCTATCCGTGCTTACCTTCCGGACGCTACTCTTGTTATTGATGCCGGCATTGGACGCCCATCACATGCCGCCATTGCGATGGAACTCGGTTATGATGCAGTACTGCTTAATACCGCAGTTGCTAAAGCAGGTGATCCTGTCTTAATGGCTGAAGCATTTTCTAAAGCTGTTCAAGCAGGACGTATGGGATATAAAGCTGGCATGATCGAAGCACGCAATGTGGCAGTCCCTTCAACGCCCGTTATCGGAAAAGCAGTATTTTCATGAAACTGGATCCATTTTACCTCATCGTTGATAACGCTGATTGGATTGAGCGTTTGCTTCCTCTTGGTATCAAGCTCGTGCAATTGCGTATGAAACATGAAAATCAACAAATAATCCGTCAACATATCAAGCGCGCAAAAAACATATGCAATAAATTAGGAGCGCAATTAATTATTAATGATCATTGGGAAATAGCAATTGATGAAAAGTGCAATTTTATTCATCTAGGACAAGAAGACCTAAGCAATGCTGATCTTCATGCAATTCGTAAAAGTGGTATAAAAGTTGGTCTTAGTACGCATGATGAACATGAATTGGATACGGCACTCTCTGTTAATCCTGAATATATTGCACTTGGTCCTATTTATCCGACAATCTTAAAAAAAATGAAATGGATGCCGCAAGGACTAGAAAAAATCAAACAATGGAGACAGCGGATTGGTGCTTTACCTTTGGTGGGTATCGGTGGTTTAACACCAGAACGCGCAGTTGGTGTTTTAAAAGCAGGCGCAAATAGTGCTGCTGTTGTAACTGATATTATCCTTCATAAAAAACCTGAAGAGCGTGTACAGCAGTGGATAAAAGTGACACAAACATGGCGTTGATACCTTCCATTCTTATTGTTGCGGGCACTGATCCAACGGGAGGTGCCGGTATTGTTCGTGATATAGAAACCGCTGTATATTTTCAAATAAAAGCAAATTTAGCAATTACTTGTGTTAACGTACAAGATGATAATCGCGTTGTCGAAATCATTCCAATGCGCGGAGACCTCGTCGCTGCGCAAATGCGTTCCGCCCTAGAAGCAAATCCAATAAGCGCAATAAAAATCGGTATGACGGGGACAAAAGAAATTATAGCAGCAATCAGTAACGTACTCAAAGACTATCCCCATGTTCCAGTTATTTTGGACCCTGTACTTGTCGCTTCATCAGGAGGAAAACTAACAACGGAAACAATCATCGACACTATGATCGATAAACTGCTTTCTCATGTTACTCTTTTAACACCGAATAGAGAAGAACTCGCTCTTCTTAGCCAAAGTCCATTGGCATCTCATGACAAGCAAGCAATACAACAAGCAAAAAAACTTTTGTCATTGGGAGCTCGCTCTATTTTAGTAAAAGGAGGACATGCTGAGGGTCCTCTTGCAATTGATAGATTCATTGACAAAACTGAAGTCATAAATATTTCTACTCCACGTTTAAAAGGAACAATGCGAGGAACAGGTTGCATTCTCTCAAGCGCTATTGCTGCGCATTTAGCATTAAATGAACCCCTCATTTCAGCTGCAAAAAAAGCAAAAGCATATATCCACACATTGCTTTTAACCCATTGTAAAAACAGTTTGTAAAGTCTTAGTATTTTCTCATATAAAAGCAATATTTTATATATTTTATTCATTTAATATTTTTAATAAAAAAGATAAAAATATAATAATAAAAAATTTATACTTAATTTTACAAATTAAATACTATAAAGTTCATTTGCATTAATTATTAAATATAGGATATAATGATTAAAAATATTATCATACCACTTGCATTCAGTAGAGAATTCTTTTATTATAAAGAGCCTAACTTGTTTAAAAAATTAAAATAGCGTAATTTAAACAAATTGTACATTTAAAGATATATATAATCGAGAACACTTGCATTTTACGATTTGCCTTTTTTGTGAAAAGAGAGAATCCTATCAGCGTTCCTATACATTAACGGCTAGCAAATGCATTTATAAAACTTGAGGGATAAATTTGTTTGATCTATAGTTGCTAGATCATTAGAAAAAATAAAATGTTAAATCAAACGCCGTGCTCAATTTCTTATGAAGAACTCTTAAACTTTTATAAAGAAAGTGGTGCGGATGCTGTTCTGACAGATTTCCCTATTGATCGTTTTAAACAGTCTGCTTGTTTAGAAAAAAAATTAACACCTGTCGTGAGCATTTCTCATAATCAACAAACATCTCCCAAAACATCCCCAACCGTAAAATTAAATCATCATCCGCTGCATAACTCTGGGGCTCTACAAAATGAATCCACCGCTATAGAGAGCGCAAAAAATGCAAAGACACTTGATGAGTTAAAATCTGCTCTCCTTGCATTTAATGGCTGTTCATTAAAATTGACAGCAAAAAATACCTGTTTTTCAGATGGAACAGCAGGAAGCCCCCTGATGCTTATAGGCGAAGCGCCAGGACGAGACGAGGATATACAAGGAATTCCTTTTGTAGGAAAAGCAGGAATGTTGCTTAATAAAATCCTCGCATCAATTGGCTTAACAAGAAATAATGTTTACATTGCCAACACTATTCCTTGGCGTCCACCAGGAAATCGTACACCAACACCAAGAGAAGTTGCCTTGTGCCGCCCTTTTATTGAACGACACATTTATTTAGCGCGTCCTCGTGTACTTATAGCACTGGGAGGCGTTGCTGCACAGTTTCTTACGGGATCTCAAAATGGGATTATCCGAACAAGAGGAAAATGGCATCTTTATGAAAGTGAGGATAATATAAAAATACCTGTTATGCCAACTTTCCACCCTGCCTACCTTCTTCGAACCCCTAGTCAAAAGAAGCTTACATGGATAGACTTCTTAGAAGTAAAAAATCGCCTCGATAGCCTTTTGTAATTCTGTAATCTTCTTTGACACTAAAATTAAACACCTTCTTTAACTCTTAAAATACGAATGGGAACAACTATGGAACAGCCAACAACATATATTTATCGTTTGGAAGACTACCAGCCAACCCCTTACGCTATCCCTAAAACACAACTTTCCTTTCAATTGGCACCAACAAAAACTTATGTTACAGCCATATTGTCTATTGAATCCCGTCACGATACAAAAGAATTAACACCTCTTGTTCTTTCTGGTGATGATCTTACTTTAATTTCCGTTTCTATTAATGATGAGACATTAGCCCCAAATGCTTATAAAGTGACGCCTTCACGTTTAGAAATTACAACGCCACCAACGGCTCCTTTTACATTGAAATTGGTTACGGAACTGAATCCTGAAAGCAATCGTCAACTTATGGGCCTTTATCTTTCAAATGGTGTTTATTGCACACAATGCGAATCGGAAGGTTTTCGTCGTATTACTTATTTTTACGACCGCCCAGATGTTCTTTCTACCTATAGAGTGAAAATTGAAGCAGATTCCCAAACAATCCCAATCTTGCTTTCAAATGGTAATCTGGTGGAAACAGGAACTTTAGAGAATAATCGCCATTTTGCCATTTGGGAAGATCCTTATCCCAAACCATCTTATCTTTTTGCTTTAGTAGGTGGAAATCTTGATAAGTTAGAAGACCATTTTACAACTGTATCTGGAAGACGTATCGAGCTTGGTATCTATGTAGAAAAAGGAAAAACCAAACGCGCTGCTTATGCAATGGATGCTCTAAAACGTTCCATGCGTTGGGATGAACAATGTTTTGGGCGCGAATATGATCTTGATATTTTCAATATTGTTGCAGTGTCCGACTTTAACATGGGAGCAATGGAAAACAAAGGCCTTAACGTTTTTAATGATAAATATGTTCTTGTCGATCCTGAAACAGCAACCGATCAGGATTATAGAAATGTTGAACGTGTCATTGCACATGAATATTTCCATAATTGGAGCGGTAATCGTATTACCTGTCGCGATTGGTTTCAACTCTGTTTAAAAGAAGGATTCACTGTTTATCGTGATCAGGAATTTTCATCAGATCAAAATGTACGCAGCCTACAGCGAATTGAAAATATAAAAACATTAAAAGCGACGCAATTTGCCGAAGACGCTGGGCCCCTCGCTCATCCTGTACGTCCTCGTCAATATAGCCAAATTAACAATTTTTACACCACAACTGTTTATGAAAAAGGTGCTGAAGTTGTTCGCATGATACGGACTATTTTAGGACCCTCTATGTTTCGTAAAGGTACTGATCTTTACTTTCAACGTCATGATGGACAAGCTTGTACAATTGAAGATTTTATCGCTTGTTTTGCTGAAGTATCTGGTCAAGACTTCTCCCAATTCATGCTGTGGTATGAACAAGCTGGAACACCCAATGTAGAAATCGATAGTCATTATAGTGATGGTGTTTTAACAATTCATGCAAAGCAACATATTCCTGCAACCCCACAACAAAATATAAAAAAACCTATGCTTATCCCTATCGCTTTTGGACTCTTAGGACACAACGGAGAAAGCCTCACCTATGAAGCAGATACAGATATTCAATCAGATGTTATGCTTTTATCCAAGGAAAGCCAAACGTTTACATTAAAGGGACTGCGTGAAAAACCCGTTTTATCACTGCTGCGAGACTTTTCAGCACCAATCATTCTACACACTCCATTCAATGAAAGAGAACTTATTTTTCTTGCACAACATGATGACAATCACATTAATCGCTGGCAATCTCTTAATCATTTAATGACGCAAGCTTTGATTCAAAGCATTCAAGATAAAACACAAGAAAAAGCAACACTCCCTTCTGCTTTACTAAAGCTAATTGAAACGATCATAACGGATGAAAACTTAGAGCCTGAATTTCGTGCCTTCTGTATAAATTTACCTAGTGAAGTTGAGCTTGCTCATACAATCGGTAAAAATGTTGATCCAGAGCGTATTCATCATGTGCGCAATCAGTTTTTAGCTTCACTTGCACAAACCCATCAAGAGCTCTTAACAAAATTCTATGGACAAATGCAAACCCAAGAGCCCTATTCAGCAAACGCTGTACAAGCTGGAAAACGAGCATTAAAGAATATCATATTGGATTATCTTTCCATTGCTGAAGCCAATCCAAATCGTGCTGCTATACAATATGCAACAGCGGATAATATGACTGACCGTATGGCTAGTATCGCTGTTCTCGTGAAACATTTTAATGAAAGTGAGCAGGCCCAAAATGCCTTAAATGATTTTGAAAACCGCTATAGGCATGACCCTTTGGTCATGGATAAATGGTTTTCTATTCAAGCAATGGTTGCTGGCACATCAACGCTCGAAAATGTTCAAAAGCTCATGAAACACCCGCTCTTTTCAAAAGATAATCCCAATCGTGTGCGTTCCCTAATCGGTGTTTTTTCCTCTAACAATCTCACGGGCTTTAACAGGATGGATGGAGCGTCTTATCATTTTCTTTGCCAAATCATTTTGGAAATTGACAAAAAAAATCCACAGCTCGCTTCACGATTATTAACAACGATGCGCTCTTGGCGACAATTAGAACCCATTCGACAACAAAAACTTGAAACTGGATTAAAAACGATTGCTGCTGCGCCAAAATTATCAAGCGATGTTGCTGATATCATCAACCGTCTGCTCAATTGAAACAAAAAAATATTTTAAATCAATATGATATAATGTTTTTTTAAATAAATTCTACAAACTATTCGATCATCATTAAACCTATAAACAGGCAATCTAAGCCTGTTTATAGGGTCATGTTCAAAGTACCTTTTCCTTTTCATATTCCAAGTTCATAGAAGTAAAATTATTTTTTTAAAAAAAAGACTGGACAGAAGACTCCTGTTTTGATTCATTGCACTCGATGGGGTTACTATGAATATCGAAGCAGTTTTTAAATCACATTATTCTGGAATTAAAGGAACAAGAGATGGCTAAATTGGACGCATATAATGCGCCAAGGGAGATATATGCTGATTCAAAATCGAGCGCTCCAAGTCATAAAGCGCAGAAAAAACGTATTCATCTGCTTTCTGGCTCTGCCTATCAAAAGCTTCTCTTTATTGAACCTTGGTTGCGTCGCTCACTTCCATTTGTCATTGTAGCATTTCTTATTGTACTTGCATCAATTCGTTTTGTATCACTCTATGATTGGCGTAACACGATTGACAAAAACACGCGTTCTACCATCACTCTCTTAGCTTCTCATATTACCAATACAATTAATCATGACTTACTGGCTGTTTCTCAGAAAGGAAAAGTCTCTACCCTTTCTCATAGTCATTTGCAAAATATCCTCACCACTTTTCATAATCAAGATCTTATTAATCCTAGCACTCTGATCGCCATTGTTGATCAAAAAGGAAATGTCTTGGCTTCATCCAGTTCAGAGATTGCTTTAGGGAAACCTTTGCAAGATTTTATCTCTGACAGCATTGCTTTACAATCCCTTGAACAGCACATTGGAATTATGAAAATCACAATAGGAAAAGATGCTCCTGCTCTTGCTTCATTTCACCAAACAGAAAATGGGCAATATGGCGTATTCATTAGCGAAAAGATGCAAGATAGCGCCATGGAATGGCGGAAAATTCTCTCGTTAAATATAACCCTATTCATTGGAACTAGTGGCATTATCCTCGCTCTTCTTTATGCTTATTACAACCAAATTGTACGAGCACGCAAAACGGATCTTGTTTCAGAAAAAATTCAAAACCGTATTGATATGGCAATGATGCGTGGACGCTGTGGACTATGGGATTGGAATATGGCAAGTGGGCGCGTCTACTGGTCACGAGCAATGTACGAAATGCTCGGCTATGTCCCTCAGGATGCATTGCTCTCAATTTCCCAAATTAGCGCCATTATCAATCCAAATGATGCGAATTTTTTTGATCTTGCTCAGGAGTTAATGAGCGGTAAAAAAAAGCATATTGATATTAACGTTCCCATGCGCCATGCCGATGGTCATTATGTATGGATGCGCATTCGTGCCGAAGTTACTGAAGAAGAAGAACCCCATTTGGTTGGTATTTCCTTCGATATTAGTGAACAGCAACAATTGGCTGAACAAACAGCGCAAGCTGACCTTCGTATCCGTGATGCGATTGAAAACATTTCAGAATCTTTCGTCTTGTGGGATTCAGAAGGACGTTTAGTCATGTCCAACAGCAAATTTTGCGAATATGCCGCTATTCCTAAACAAATTCTACAATCAGGTATCCAACGTGCAACCGTTGAAGCCATGGCACGCCCTGCACTCAGTGAGTATCCCCTTAAAGATGATGGTACTGGTAACTTAACCAGTATTCGCCAAACGGCAGATGGTTGTTGGCTCAAAATCAATGAACGGCGCACCCAAGATGGCGGACTTGTCTGCATTGGTACGGACATTTCTGAGCTTAAACAACAACAAGAAAAATTTGAAGACAGTGAAAGGCGTCTTTTTTCTTTCATTCAAGAACTCAAGCGCGCTCGAGGCAGTGCTCAACAACGCGCAACAGAAGTTGAAAAACTTAATAAAAGTTTGAAAGCAGAAAAAGAGCGCGCCGAAAGTGCTAACAAAGCTAAATCAGAATTTTTAGCTAATATGTCTCATGAATTGCGCACTCCACTGAATGCTATTCTCGGTTTTTCAGATATCATGTTGCAATCGACTTTTGGCCCTCTTGGTTCACAACGCTATAAGGAATATATGCATGATATTTACAATTCAGGAACTCATCTTCTAACCCTCATCAATGACATCCTTGATATGTCAAAAATTGAAGCTGGAAGATTTACGCTTGATTGTAAAAATACCGATCTTGAGCCCATCATTAGTGAAGCAGTACGAACACTCACGCCTCAAGCTCAAGAAAAAAATATTGTTGTTACAACAAACATTACCCCAGAACTTCATGCTGAAGTTGATGGTCGTGCAATGAAACAGATTTTCCTTAATCTCATCTCTAATGCCGTTAAATTTACGCCTTCTGGCGGAAATATTGATGTCTGCACTTTCAAGAAAAAAAACAACCTTATTTTTAAAATTACAGATACAGGCGTTGGTATTCCCCAATCAGCAATTAAAAAACTTGGACAACCTTTTGAACAAGTCGAAAATCAGCTTACTAAATCTCACACGGGCTCAGGTCTTGGCTTAGCCATTTCACGCTCCTTGCTAGAACTCCATAAAGGCAAACTTGAAATTACTTCAAAAGAAATGAAAGGGACAACTGTAACGATTATAATGCCCATCACACAAAGTTAAATTTCTCCATTTTGTTCTCGTTGTAGCAAAATCTGTTTCCGTTTGGTCCCCCAACGATACCCTGAAATAAAACCATTTTTACGCACAACACGATGACAAGGAATGATAACAGCCAATTCGTTACGTGCACAGGCATTAGCAACAGCACGAAAAGCACTCGGCATACCAATACGGCACGCTAAGACTTCATATGAAATTGTTTCACCACATGGTATATCACATAATATGGCCCATACTTGTCGTTGAAAAACTGTACCATTTATATCTAAGGGAAAATTATATTTTTTTACCAACTTAGGTGTTTCTATCATGGCTATAATATGGGCAACTTCTCTCTTAAATGTATTGTCACCTACAACTTGCTGTGCATCACCAAAGCGCATCGTAAACTCCTGTAATAATTGCTCTACAGTGTCTCCTAACGCTATATGATAAATCCCCTTTTGAGACCTAGCCACCAAAAGCTTTCCTATTGATACATCTTTCAGACAGAATATTCTCGTTTGGGAAATGTTCAGCATTTTAGCCTTCTTTATATTTTAAAAAGTTTTGAACATCATCCATAAAATAAAGAAGGAGTAATCACTATCTTTTAAAAACAAACAAAATCATTCTGAAATTATCTCCTTAGCCATTGTATTAAAATACACTCTCACCCTTTTAATCAAATGGAAACATACATAGATTGACGTTCTTCCTACCTAAAACGGAAACTTCGACCAGAGCCGATCTATCAACAATCTTGCTTTTTATCTAACAGATTCCAACTGAAACTATTTGATATGGTTTATTTCACAAGCTCTCTACAGACAAATCCTACCCTGAATTCTATCATATACTCTAACAAAAAACACCTTAATGTGGTAAATTTTCATACCTTATATCACAGCTCTAAACGGCAGTATTTTACGGAACAACACGATAAGCTTCCCATTTCATTGTGCAAAATCCCATCGAACCATAAATAATGGCTTATATTTTACAAGCAACAGAAAAAGCGCGTGCTCTCTTAGACAAACAATGTCATAAAACACAAATATACCGGCAATGGATTAGAAAGATGTTCCGGCTTTTTATTCTCCACAGTATGCTTGAATATTCTAATTTGTTGGAGCATTATTATTATTTTTTATCAAAGGTCATACTTTTGATATACTGGCGAGATGACTCAATTCAAAAAAAGAAATTTATCTTCAATTTTATGAAAAAAAGCATGGAAAAGGTATTTTAGTGCTTACTTTCTTTGTCACTTAACTTATAAAATAACTGTAGCCTCAGAACTGAAATATTTTGCCCACAACAATCGCGCACAGATATTTGTCATAGGAAAAAGCCATGCCCAAACGCACAGATATAAAATCTATTCTTATCATCGGAGCAGGACCTATTATCATTGGTCAGGCATGTGAATTTGATTATTCAGGTACACAAGCCTGTAAAGCATTAAAAGAAGAAGGTTATCGAATTATTTTGGTAAATTCTAATCCTGCCACGATTATGACAGATCCAGATCTAGCTGATGCAACTTATATAGAGCCCATTACTCCTGAAATAGTTGCCAAAATTATTGTCCACGAACGTCCCGATGCCCTTTTGCCCACTATGGGAGGACAAACAGCCCTCAATACTGCTTTATCATTAAAGCGTATGGGTATTTTAGACCGCTATCATGTTGAAATGATAGGGGCCAATGCTGATGCTATTGATAAAGCTGAAGATCGTGCTTTATTCCGCCAAGCGATGGCAAAAATCGGTTTGGAAACGCCACGCTCTATGTTAGCCAATGCAACAGAACTGAAAGAAGAAAATCGCCAACAACACGCAAAAACGTGTGCTGAACTTAAAGCAAAACTTTCTGGTGCTGCGCTTGACAAAGCTCTCGAAGAACTTGAGCGCAACTGGCGACATACCGAAACTGATCGCAAACAACATTATATCGCCCATGCAACAGCAAAAGCAGTTCAAGCTCTTGATGTTGTTGGGCTTCCAGCTATTATTCGTCCTTCATTTACCCTTGGTGGAACTGGTGGTGGAATCGCTTACAATCGTTCTGAATTTTATGAAATTATTGAACGCGGTCTTGAAGCTTCGCCTACAACAGAAGTTTTAATTGAAGAAAGTGTTTTAGGGTGGAAAGAATATGAGATGGAAGTTGTTCGTGATAAGAACGACAACTGTATCATTGTTTGTTCTATTGAAAACATTGATCCAATGGGGATTCATACCGGTGATTCGATCACTGTAGCACCTGCTCTCACCTTAACCGATAAAGAATATCAATGTATGCGTAATGCTTCGATTGCTGTTTTGCGTGAGATTGGTGTTGAAACGGGGGGATCCAATGTACAGTTTGCTGTCAATCCTGAAAATGGACGCCTCATTGTTATTGAAATGAATCCGCGTGTTTCTCGCTCTTCAGCGCTTGCCTCAAAAGCAACGGGGTTTCCCATTGCCAAAGTAGCGGCTAAACTGGCTGTTGGTTATACCCTTGATGAATTAAAAAATGATATCACGGGTGGTGCAACACCAGCATCATTTGAACCTTCTATCGACTATATTGTGACAAAAATTCCTCGTTTTGCTTTCGAAAAATTTCCTGGTTCATCACCTGTCCTCACAACTGCGATGAAATCTGTAGGAGAAGTCATGGCAATTGGACGCACTTTTCAAGAATCGTTACAAAAAGCACTCCGTGGACTTGAAACAGGACTTACGGGTCTTGATGAAATTGTTATTCCAGAGCATGCTGAAGGCGATGAAAAAAGTTCTATACGCTCAGCCATTGCCATACCAAGCCCTGATCGTCTACGCTATATTGCTCAAGCCATGCGCACAGGCTTACCCTTAAATGAGATTCACCAAATTAGCAAAATTGATCCGTGGTTTTTAGAACAAATAGCCTCCATCATTGAAATGGAGCAGCGTATCCGCATTCATGGATTACCCCAAGACGCAGATAACTTACGTATGTTAAAAGCTATGGGATTTTCAGATGCGAGATTAGCCTCCCTTACTGAGAAAGAACCCGATGATATTGCCGCTTTACGCAAATCACTGAATGTTAAACACGTCTTCAAACGGATTGATACTTGTGCCGCTGAATTTTCTTCTCCTACAGCCTATATGTATTCGACATATGAAGTTCCCTTTGCAGGTGTAGAGCACTCGGAAGCACACATTTCTGAACGCAAAAAAATTGCTATTTTAGGCGGTGGACCAAACCGCATTGGGCAAGGTATTGAATTTGATTACTGTTGCTGTCACGCTGCTTTTGCACTGCGTGATGCAGGTTTTGAAGCGATTATGATTAACTGCAATCCTGAAACAGTTTCAACCGACTATGATACCTCTGATCGCCTTTACTTTGAATCTTTAACAACAGAAGATGTTATCGCTATTTTAGAAGCAGAACAGGAAAAAGGCGATTTGGTTGGAGTCATCGTCCAATTTGGCGGACAAACACCCTTGAAATTGGCAAGCGCTCTAGAAAAACACAACATCCCCATCCTAGGTACTTCACCTGACGCTATCGACTTAGCAGAAGATAGAGATCGCTTTCAAAAACTGTTATTTAAACTTAACTTAACACAACCTCAAAATGGTATAGCCCACTCCATCGAACAAGCACGCCTCATTGCCCACGAACTAGGCTTCCCATTGGTTGTACGTCCCTCTTATGTTTTAGGAGGACGTGCTATGCAAATTATTCGTGATGAACGTAGCTTACAAAATTATTTACTTGAGAGTGTCCCTGAATTAATTCCAGAAGATATCAAAGTCCGTTATCCTAACGATACAACAGGACAAATCAATATATTGCTTGGTAAAAATCCGCTTCTCTTTGATACCTATTTAACAGAAGCAATTGAAGTAGATGTTGATTGTCTATGTGATGGCAAAGAAACACTGATCGTTGGTATTATGGAACACATTGAAGAAGCTGGTATCCACTCTGGTGATTCAGCATGTTCTTTACCAGTCCATACGCTCTCACATAAAATAGTTACTGAATTAGAGCGCCAAACCAAAGCATTAGCACAAGCACTTCATGTTCGCGGCTTAATGAATGTACAATATGCTATAAAAGATGACACCATTTATGTCTTAGAAGCCAACCCCCGTGCTTCACGTACTGTCCCATTTGTTGCAAAAACGATTGGTCGCCCTATTGCTAAAATGGCTGCACGTATTATGGCAGGAGAAACGCTCCATGATGCTCTTCAAGCTTATGGTGGATTACCTTCTTTACAGGAAAAACAACATATTGCCGTCAAGGAAGCAGTGTTTCCTTTTGCTCGTTTTTCAGGTGTTGATACACTTCTTGGTCCAGAAATGCGCTCAACCGGTGAAGTTATGGGACTTGACTATGAATTTTCGCTTGCTTTTGCTAAAGCCCAACTTGGAGCTGGTGTCAAACTCCCTAAAGAGGGAACTTTGTTCGTTTCTGTAAGAGATGAAGATAAAAAACGCATCTTAAATCCTGTAAAACGTTTAACTGAGCTCGGCTTTTCTGTTGTCGCCACAAGTGGAACACAAAAATTTCTCACCGAACACCACATTGAAGCAAAAAAAATCAACAAAGTTCTAGAGGGACACCCCCATATTGAAGACGCTATTCGTAATCGCCAAATTCAATTGATTTTTAATACAACTAGCACTGCCAGTGCCATCTCAGACTCAAAATCATTACGTTATGCAGCACTCATGCAAAATGTTCCCTACTATACAACAATAGCTGGGGCTGAAGCCGTCGTAGAAGCGATCAAAGCACTCAAAAAAAGGCGCCTTGAAGTACGTTCCCTACAAAGTTATTTTAGTTAAATTTTCTCTACATAGCAAAATGTACACTGTTTTCTTATTTTTTCTTTATATAAAAATTGATTAAGACTTGCTTTTTGTTCTAAAAACTTTTATAGAGGTTTCATCGAATTTTCGGTTACGTGACTTTCTTTCCTGTGCAATCTGCACTTTTGACGAAACTTCTCCCACCTAATTTCGATCTACAACCGTATTGAAGGAATGAAAGCTTCAATACTCAATATAATATATATTCTAAGGAGTTTCCTATGTCTACAGGAACAGTTAAGTGGTTTAATACAACAAAAGGTTTCGGATTCATTCAACCTAGTGATGGTAGTGCAGATGTATTTGTACATATTTCTGCCGTCGAGCGTTCTGGTCTAAACAGTCTTAATGAAGGGCAAAAAATTTCTTATGATGTTCTTCAAGATCGTCGTTCAGGAAAATTTGCCGCTGGTAACCTTGCAGCTCTTTAAAGTTTAAATTCTGCAATATTTTATTTAAAAATCTTCGTTTGTAACGACGAAGATTTTTTTTATTTTTATAAAGCATCATTTTACCTTGTTAAAATAAAAGACTTCTTATCTCCTTTGTACAATTTATCAAACCTCCTTTATACTTCCTCAAAAACTTTCATAAAATCTACAACGAGCTTATCTTGTAAAAATCTCAAAAAAGAAGAATATAAAGCCCGTGTAAGGGTATTTTGGAAGTTTTTTATTGCATACAATATAATCTCTTATAGAATATCCTTAAAGCAATAACCATTTGTTGATATAATATAAGGATTTAAAATTATGGCTTTTATTGCCGACAAACTGTCTCGTATCAAACCTTCTGCAACAATTGCTGCTTCTCAAAAGGCCCGCCATTTAAAAGCATTAGGGCGCGATGTTATTGCTTTAAGTGCTGGAGAGCCAGACTTTGATACCCCAGACAACATCAAAAACGCGGCTATTGAAGCTATTCGAAGAGGAGAAACAAAATACCCTCCCATATCTGGAATTCCAGAATTGCGCCAAGCAATTTCTGCAAAGTTTAAAAGAGAAAATAACCTTCTTTACCAACCAGAACAAATTATTGTTGGTACCGGTGGAAAACAAATTCTCTTTAATGCATTCATGGCAACTTTGAATAAAGGAGATGAGGTCATCATTCCATCCCCTTATTGGGTTAGTTATCCAGAAATGGTCGCACTCAACGATGGTACGCCTGTCTTTTTAGAAACAAAAGCCGAATTTTCTTATAAACTCCAACCACAAGAGCTAGAAGCTGCCATTACCCCCAAAACCAAATGGTTCATCTTTAACTCTCCTTCAAATCCATCAGGTGCCGCTTATACACACAATGAATTGAAAAAACTCACAGATGTTTTAGTAAAATATCCTCATGTTTATATCCTTTCCGATGATATATATGAACATCTCACATATGATGGTTTTACCTTTGTTACTCCAGCTCAAGTAGAACCAGCGCTTTATGAGCGTACACTCACAATGAATGGCGTTTCTAAAGCCTATGCGATGACGGGATGGAGAATCGGCTATGCAGGCGGACCACAAGAATTAATTAAAGCTATGGATACCATTCAAGGCCAGCAAACATCTGGAACAAGTGTCATTTCACAATGGGCTGCTGTTGAAGCACTCAATGGGTCACAAGACTTTATCGCTAAAAATAAAAGTATTTTTCAAGCACGCCGTGATCTCGTTGTCTCCATGCTAAACCAAGCTCCTGGCATTCACTGTCCAACGCCCGAAGGTGCTTTTTATGTTTATCCTTCTTGCACAGGACTTATTGGAAAGAAAACACCTAACGGTCAACGTATTACGAATGATGAAGATTTTGCCATAGCGCTTCTAGAAACAGAAGCTGTTGCTGTCGTCCAAGGATCTGCTTTTGGACTTGGATCAGCTTTTCGTATTTCTTATGCAACATCAGAAGAATTACTTGAAGAAGCTTGTATACGTATACAGCGCTTTTGTAACAATTTAATTTAAAATCTTTAATATCATCTCTTGTGATCGTTTTTTGCCGAATGTCAGTATATCCGATAAAACATCGGAAACTGTATTATGATCTGAATCAATCGATTCAGCAAAAATATCCATGAATAAACACAACAATAGAGGCTGTAGATAAAGATCAAAAAAATCTAGCAATCAAATAAATGAATCGGTCTATTATCATGAGATGGTAAAAAACCTATTCTGCTTTTTCTATTCAATTTATAACTCTAAAAAAGACCGAGCACTTTTAAACACAATTGCCCTTATAATCAACGGCCCTTACAATCAAATCTTTTCTATTTCTCGGCTTCTTCTTCGTCCTAAAATGAATAAGAATCCACTCCCCTCGTTGGGCAAACAATCCAGTTTCCTTTAAGTTCTAATAACTACTTGATTTACTTCATAGGATTTATGAACAAGACCTGCCTTAAACATTCACCTCACACTCTCATAAAAAGCATTTCATATATAAGGTTTTAAATTTTTTATATCACACCACTAAAAGATAGACTGGTGCAACAGGATAAATCTCTCTCAAACTCCTCATTAAATTTTAGTATTCTTAAAAAATTGTTGGATATCCATAAATTTTGAAATTTTTTCCTTATCATCTCCCATATATTGCAATTTATAGGGACTCTTTCAAAAATAAAAAAAAAGCCGGACATATGCCCGGCAAATTTGGAAAATCCTCAGAAATAAAATCAATCTGATAGATCTTCGTAAGGGAACACTCAAGAAAACGCACTGGGAGGCAACATAATCAAGAGATGACATTCTATGTCATTTTATAAAAAAAAGTACAATAAAGACTTAAGCGTATCTGCTATGCAATAAACACATAGCTTTACATTTTTATCCATCATGTACCACTCTCTTTAATTAAATATAAAAATGTAAGCTATATCATCACATGATTGTCCATTTTTCAATATATAATAACCCTCACGTTTGCTAGCATTCATAAAAAACATTTATCCCTTTTTTCAAAAGTATTTACCTACACGGACTCCCTCCACTTTTAATGTGCCATGAATAGTTTTAATTGATTCAATATGGGCAAATTTGAAACGAAAGAATATTACGGGAGTCTCAAGTTGCAAAACAGTTAATTATTCCTTATAAATTAAGGCATTAATATTAAAAAGACCACTGACGGGCTTTTAAAAAAATATAATCTCGAAAAGCATTTAACCTTGCTAAATTCTTTAAATTATAAGGATAACAAAAAAAAGTATCAAAAGAAGGAATATCAACCATATCAGGAAAAAGACGCACCAAATGCTCATCATTATTGACGATATAATCAGGCAGCACAGCGATCCCAAGATCACGCATAAGCGCATTCTTTATTGAGATGATATTGTTGATTTGTAGAATTGAAACGCGCAATGATCCATCACTTCTACCAGCCTTTTCCAACCAATTTAAACCAGACAAATAAGGTGGGACAGGTTCACCGAACGAAATAATACGATGTTCATCAAGATCAGACAATTTTTCCGGCTTTCCATAATTTGCAATATACTTTTCCGAAGCATAAACATGCATATGAATTGTAAAGAGTTTTCTTTGTATAAGATCAGGTTGTTGGGGTTGATGTAAGCGAACAGCACAATCCGCATGACACATTGTCAAATCAAGCTCTTCATCGGAAAGCAAAAGCTGAACCTGCATATCAGGATAAAGACTAAGAAACTCTGGCATACGTTCTGCAATCCACCCTGCTCCCATTCCAAAGGTCGAGGTCACACGCAAGTGCCCCGTTGGTTTTGCATAGCTTTCACTTAATTGCAAACGCACACTTTCAAGCTTCATCAAAACATCATGAGCTGTACGATAAAGAGTTTCTCCCTGTTCTGTAAGAATTAAACCACGCGCATGACGTTGAAATAAGGATACCCCAACCTCTTGTTCTAAAGCCGAAACCTGTCGTGAAACGGCTGATTGAGATAAATGAAGTTTTTGAGCAGCATGCGTAAAAGATCCTGCTTCTGCTGCAGCGTGAAAAACCCTTAACTTATCCCAATCCAACGGTGGCGCCACAATTAATTCTACCTCTAGATTCTCTATGTTCTCAATGAGTTACTAACGCTTGGGTATATCCAAAAACCGTTCTGCTTCCAACGCTGCCATACATCCCCTTCCCGCAGCTGTTACAGCTTGGCGAAATGTTTCATCTGTTACATCGCCTGCAGCAAAAACACCAGCAATGCTTGTTGCTGTTGAGTCGGGTGCTGTCCATAAATAACCTCCTCGTTTTTGTTTCAGCTGTCCTTCAAACAGAGAAACAGCAGGATCATGCCCAATAGCAATAAATATACCCTCTGCATTCACTGTCATCTCGTGACCTGTCTTAACATTTTTCAGACGTGCCCCTGTTACAACAGCGCCCTTTGAATCTTGAGCTGGCAAACCAACAATTTCTTCAACCACATGATCCCAAATGATATGCACGTTCTTGCAAGCAAGCAACCTATCTTGCAAAATTTTCTCTGCCCGAAATTGTCCCCGCCTGTGAACCACGCTTACACTCTTTGCCACATGCGATAAATAAAGTGCTTCTTCAACCGCCGTATTTCCTCCTCCTACGACAATAACGTCCTTATCACGATAAAAAAAGCCATCACATGTAGCACAAGCGGAAACACCACCGCCCATAAAGGTCTGTTCACTTTCTAAACCAAGCCAACGCGCTTGAGCTCCTGTTGCAATAATCAGTGCATCACAAGAATATTGTGTTCCTGAATCCCCATATAAGACAAAAGGATACTTCAACAAATCAGCCTTTATAATTGTATCATAGACAATTTTTGTCCCCATATTCTCAGCTTGTTTCGCCATTTGTTCCATCAACCATGGTCCTTGAATGGGATCTGCAAAACCTGGATAATTCTCAACATCAGTTGTAATTGTTAATTGTCCACCCTGCTGCAAGCCCGTCACCAAAACCGGCTTAAGCATTGCTCTTGCTGCATAGATCGCCGCTGTATAACCAGCCGGACCTGAGCCAATAATCAGCAGACGAATATGCGATTGTACCATTAAATCCCCTTCACTTTATTATAACTTAATTATTCTATAAATGATAACGGAATGCAGCCTTTTAAAAAAATATTTCTCAAGAGCTCCAATTATGTTATGTATACTTCTTTTCAAGTTTTATGAAAAGGTCTGATTATCAATTCATCAAGGCACGCTAATGTTACGAATTAATCCTTATCCTATAAAAAGAAAAACGTAAATTCTTATGAGCACAAAACCATAATAAAAAGAGATACAAAGATAGGGAACGATCATTTTTCAATTTATTATCAATGTCTGTGCACGTTTTGCCTTAATCATGGGAGGAGCAATGCTTTTGCCAATTTTTGTGGATCTGCATGATAACAATCGTAATTGGATAACCTTTCTCTATTCTTGTGCCATAACCACCATGTTAGCAACCCTAATTCTTTTAGCAACTAAGGGAGCTACTTGTCGTTTTTCAGCACGGCTTGGCTTTATGCTTACTGTTTGTCTTTGGCTAACAGGGAGCATCGTAGGTGCTTTACCTCTTTATCTTTCTCCTCTTCCCATTTCTCTAGCAGGGGCCATTTTTGAATCTGTTTCTGGAATTACGACAACAGGCTCCACAGTCCTTTCTGATCTTGATAATTTATCGCGAAGTATTTTGTTATGGCGTTCTCTTATATGCTGGATTGGGGGCATTGGCTTTATCGGTTTAGCCCTCCTGCTTTTGCCTTCACTGCGTGTGGGTGGTGTACGACTTTTTCATATGGAATCATCTGATAAATCTGAAAAAATATTGCCTCGCATCAACCAAATTGCTAATGGAATTATCATTGCTTATGTTGGGTTAACATTGGCTTGTATGCTTTCTTATTTTGCTGCAGGCATGAATTTATTTGATGCCATTAACCATGCAATGAGTACAGTAGCAACAGCTGGTTTTTCAACGCATGATGCTTCTTTTGGTTATTTTTCTGATAAACCAGCCATCTTAATTATTTCAACAATCTTCATGTTGCTTTCTGCTTTGCCCTTCGCACTTTATGTTAAATTAGTCCTTCCTGGACACTCCAAACGTTTTCTTGACCCACAAGTGATTGTTTTTCTTCATATCGTTCTCCTTTTCAGCTTTGCTTTAGCGGCATGGCTACGGTTTTATGATCATCGCGCTTTCCACTTGATTTTCCTTGATGTCATTTTTCACCTTTCATCCATTATTAGCACCACAGGCTACAGCGCTGAAGATTATCAACTTTGGGGACCATTTGCGCTTGGAATTTTCTTCATTGTTTCTTTTACAGGCGGATGTGCTGGTTCTACTTCTGGCGGCATGAAAATCAATCGCCTCATTATTCTTTGGCGTATTACACAAACAAATATAGAGAAACTTCTTTCTCCTAATGTCGTTGTAAAAGCGCGCTACGATCACTCAAATATATCAAACGATGCTGCTCAAGCTGTTTTGTTTTTTTTCTGTCTTTATATGTTTTGCCTTGTTATCGGCACTGCACTTTTGCTCACAACCGGTCTTGACTTTACCTCTGCCTTTACGGGAGTCTTAACCGCACTTTCAAATGTTGGTCCAGGCTTTGGAGATATTATTGGCCCCGCTGGTAATTTCTCTACAATCAACGATCATGCTTTATGGATTTTAAGTTTTCTAATGTTAGCTGGACGCCTTGAAATCATAACAATATTCGTCCTTTTTATTCCCGCTTTCTGGCGTGAACAATTCTAATGCATAGAGCATTTTATTCTACCATGATAAAAAAATTACAATATAAAAAGGCGTGAACAATATGCGTCATAATATTCACCCCTCATTCAATCCACTGAAGATTTCCTAAAACTTCATACCAATCATCATATTAATGATATAAAAACAATTAAATACCAAGAGCTTTCAAATCCAGAACATATAAAACTTCACTTTATTGATCTTCTTTATCAAATAAAGTGGACGCATAGAACATCCTTTTTTTACAAATAATCTCTCAAGCAAAAAATATATTTGCTGATAAAAGTGTTTTTTTCTTTATAGAATGACATCCTTAATGCTCTTATATGACGAATTCACAAACTTGTAAAAAAACATCTCACAATACTCATCACCCCCATTTCACGACAGCCCTCATGAAAGATATAAAATGGGCACCATCATTTTTATTTAAATAATAATAAGGCGCAAATCGGCACCACAAAATAAGATACAAATTAGTACCACCATACTATTTTCTTTCTGTTAATGTCGTAACAGCCTGCATTTCAGACAATTTATAAGAAATCTCTTTACACCTTGTCTTCAATAGTTTTTATCCACCACATGCCTTCTTCCAATTGTAATGTGTAAGAGGATAGCTCTCATTGATTTAATATCAACAGATTTGGCATGAGAAAATCTTAAGATATTCAAAGCTCTTATTCAAATAGAAAAGGTAATTTATCTATAAAAATCATATATATATATATTGATCTTCGATCGATCTTATTATGAATTTATTGAAAATACTTACAACTATTTTATCTATAGAGATACCATCATTATCTTTTTTAAGACAAGAAAACGTTTTTTTGCTATCTATTTAAGTCTTACAAAATGTAACAATACCAATACAACACCGCATAAGATAGTGCATAAATCTCTGGACTTGAGTTAAAGCATTATTTTCTTATTCTAAAATATCCCTGAATGAAAGTAGCTTTCCTCTCTCCTAGTATGCTTTATCATAAACCACATATCGCTCTCAAGCGTATACATTTTTAATCTTTTATCTAAAATTTTGAGAACTTCTTATAGCGTTCTACTAAAGACAATATAAATTTTGTAAAATAACATTTATATCATTGAGCTGTTTTCTTGATAACGATGAAACACCTTTAAGGAAACACCTTTTATCATTCCTCAAGAATGATTTTTGATATCATAATCAAAGTGTTTTTTCCGCAAACAGCTCTTTGTAAACACTTTCAATCTTGCTTGCCTCTTTTTCCAAAGGAAAGTGAGTACGAACATGGGTTAAAGCCTTCTTTCCGGCTACCAATGTTTTTTCTACATCAGCAAAATAAGGTTCAATTGCTGCTGTTAAAGCCGCTCCATCTCCTGCTTGAACAACTGTTCCTGTTCCCTCGACCACCAATTCTTTAAAAATTCCTACATCACTCGCCACTACAGCCGTCTGTGATGCCATTGCCTCCAATGGCGTCAAACCGAAACCTTCCAAACGAGAAGGAGTCACATAAAGTGACAGACGACGATACCACACAGGTATATCAAGCCTCTCACCAAGAAAAATAATGCGGTCGTTTAAACCAGCTTCAGCAATCTTCTGTCGTAATTTCTTTTCAAAACCATAATGCTGTTCTGTAGTCCGACCAGCAATAAGTGCTGTCCAATCTGGATAGCATGGCAGCAGTGCTATCATCGCATCCACAAACAAATCAGTGCCCTTTAAATAGCGCACGCGCCCAAAACATCCTACCGCATATTTTCCTGGCACCCCAGTTGCTGGAAAGTAATCATCAGGATTTTTTGGGGGTGAAAAACGCCTAATATCCACCCCATGCATAATAACCTTATGAGGCACTTCTAGATAGGTTCCCGTACATACACTAGTAGCAATAACCTTATCCATACGACGAAGCAACCATTTGGTAAAAGGCTTGTTTTTGCGTCGAGATGCCGAAGTAAAAATGAGTTTAAGCTTCATTCGCAAAATATCGCGTAAAAAAACCCCACAAAGCATCTCAATATTGCGCCGTGCATGCCAAATACGAAATGGTTTCCCTTTCGGACTTTTCCAAAGTCCGAAAAGGTCTCTAAAGGAAAGAGTCGGCAAAGTTTGTGGTAAACCAAACCCTAAAGTGGATATACGCACACCCTGTTCGCGTTGCAGTGGAATAAGCTGAATAATCGTAGATGTTACTCCCGATAAACGCCTTTTAAAGTGAGGCGCAATAATCTCAGTTTCGTCCAAAGATACACGCATAATAATCCATATGTTATTTAGATGTACTGAACCTTAATGATCTCGTAATTATGCGCACCACCAGGTGCATTCACCTCAATCACATCACCTTCTTGCTTGCCAATGAGTGCACGTGCAATAGGCGAAGAAATAGAGATTTTACCAACCTTTACATCAGCTTCTTGATCTCCTACAATCTGATATACTTTTTTTTCTTCAGTATCCTCATCCAAGAGTTTAATGGTTGCTCCAAATTTTATTTTGTCGCCTGAAAGACGCGAGACATCTATAACTTCTGCTCGTGCGATATAATCTTCAAGCTCATTTATACGCCCCTCATTGTGGCTTTGCGCTTCTTTAGCTGCATGATACTCAGCATTTTCTGATAAATCACCATGCGCACGCGCCTCAGAAATTGCTTCAATAATTCGCGGACGCTCCTGTTGTTGACGCCAACGCAACTCTTCTTTAAGACTCTCAAAACCAGCTGTAGTCATCGGAACTTTTTCCATAATCCGTCCCTTTCTATTACACGGAAGGTTTAATAAAAATACAAAAAACGGCTTCCAAAATTACTTTTGGAATCCGAAAACTACGATCTCTTTTATTATATAGTACAGTATCGCTATTTTCCATACAAAAATAAATAAAGAAAACAAAACATGCACAAATAGTGATTAAAACATCTCATTTTGGTGTTTAAAACCTTAAACTTCACGCTTCTCTTTAAAGTGTCCTAAAAAAGAAAGAATTGTATTTTTTTCTGTTTTATCATAATCTAGCAAAAGAAATCATATGGGATATGAAGAGAGAAGGATAGAAAATCTCTAAAGAAATTCTTTACAGAAAAATGAAAAAAATCGTCATTTTTTTTATGTTTGGCTCTTTCTTTTTCGCCACAACAGTATCTGAAGCTGCGGATGCTTTTGTTACGAGAAATCTTAATTTTAGAACAGGTCCCAGCACTCAGTATGCACTTTGCGGCTTAATTTCTGCTGGAGAATTGGTTTTTGTTAAAAACTGTGAAGGCAATTGGTGCCATATCCGATATAACACTCAAATAGGTTGGGTGTCATCTCGTTATCTTTCATTTAAAGATGGAAATGATCTTTATCACACATACACAATGTCTTTAGTGCCCAAACGTACCGATTATTCTCCATAACAGCCATAATAACTTATGCCCTCTTGAATATCATCATGGCAAAAATGCAATAGTGTCCACGAACAACCACAAATATGTCCCCTCAAAAGAAACACTTCGAAGAATTCGTCTCATAGAAAAAACTTGATCAATATCCTAATGAAAACTCCAATAAACCAAAATAAATCTGTTCAACAACGTTTTACTGTTGTCGTGATGAAATTGTAAAAATTAGTATTTTCTTTAAAATCACCAGCACTTTTCTATCAAAGGATACAACAATGAAAAATGGTGTGACAGCAACAGTAGAGGCTCTTTCTGCTCTCATTGCTTCAGGTAATCCTCTTTTTAAGAATGGTGCATTATGGACACCTCACCGCCCTATTCGTCCTGAAAAGTCTGAAGGTGGTATTCCATTTCAACTTGAAACCCCCTTTGAACCTGCGGGAGATCAACCTCAAGCCATTAAAACTCTGGTTGAGGGAATTCAAAAAGATGAACGTACACAAGTGCTTTTGGGTGTTACCGGCTCAGGAAAAACCTATACAATGGCCAAAATCATTGAAAAAACACAGCGTCCAGCTCTGATTTTAGCACCCAATAAAACTTTAGCGGCGCAGCTTTACGGAGAATTTAAAAGTTTTTTCCCCCACAATGCTGTCGAATATTTTGTTTCCTATTATGACTATTATCAGCCAGAAGCCTACGTTGCACGCTCTGACACCTATATTGAAAAAGAATCCTCAATTAATGAACAAATCGACCGTATGCGCCATGCTGCAACACGTGCTGTCTTAGAGCGTGATGACGTCATTATTGTCGCATCTGTATCCTGTATCTACGGGATTGGTTCAGTAGAAACTTATACTGCTATGACCTTCAAAATAGAAAAAGGTGATAAACTCAATCAACGGCAATTACTGGCCGATTTAGTTGCCCAACACTATCATCGACAAGATATTAATTTTATTCGTGGTTCCTTTCGTGTTAGAGGGGATACAATTGAAATTTTCCCTGCCCACCTTGAAGATCGTGCTTGGCGTATTTCGCTCTTTGGCGATGAAGTGGAAACAATTACGGAATTTGATCCTCTCACAGGACAAAAAACAGGCGACCTTCAATCGATTAAAATTTATGCCAACTCACACTACGTAACACCACGCCCAACACTCAATCAAGCGATGAAATCGATCAAAATGGAACTCGTTCAACGTCTTGATGAGTTGAACGCAGCTGGACGTCTTTTAGAAGCACAACGTTTAGAACAACGTACAATTTTTGATTTGGAAATGTTGGAAACCACCGGCTCATGCTCTGGAATTGAAAACTATTCACGCTATTTAACAGGACGAAAACCTGGTGAACCACCACCAACCTTGTTCGAATACATTCCAAACAATGCTCTTGTTTTTATCGATGAAAGCCATGTAACCATTCCCCAAATTGGAGGCATGTACCGAGGTGACTTTCGAAGAAAAGCAACCCTAGCAGAATATGGGTTTCGCCTACCTTCTTGTATGGATAACCGTCCTTTACGCTTTGAAGAATGGGATGCGATGCGCCCGCAAACGATTGCCGTCTCTGCGACACCAGGACGCTGGGAAATAGAACAATCTCACG
>NZ_JBHINE010000110.1:0-706 GCF_042194715.1 Bartonella sp. CM120XJJH
GTATAGTATTGCAAGCTTTTTAATTATATTTATAAAAATATCCAAAAAGAGTATAAATAATGATACATTCGTATTGAGGAGAGCTGTTTATAACAATACACTTTCTAAAATAAAAACGTATCAAATAAATCAAAATACTTTGTAGCTTTATCTCAATATAATCCATGAAAAAACACACATGATTTAAGTCCATAATTATAATAAGACCCGTTCTTTTACGCTTGTAAAAGCGGGTTTTTCTTAACTTACATCCACCACTTCAAAAGATGAAGATTCTTCACCCAATCTGATTTATCAACAGCCCAGATTGCAGTGGGGTCCATTTGGCTTTCTCACATGTGATTGACTTAAACTTAAAGCTCAACAAATAAGCCTGCCTTAAATATTTTCCACGCCCTTAAAAAAACACTTTTTGTATCAGGGAGGCTCTTACAAAGAGCTTGCCTTATATCATCACACCTGAAAGGACAGTCTTTACAGCATAAACAGGATAAGACAAATCAACACCCGCTTGTACAATCTTGTCTGATAAGAAAACAAGTGAAACGTTAGCCTTCAAGCCTGCTCCAACAGTACAGCATTTCTCTTCTTTATAAGAAAAGACACAACGATACGCATGATTTTTTTATAGGCATTTTTCTGCTTTTGTCCTTTTGGCAATTAACATTTTCTTTTTATGGGATTTTTAACAAATTAAGATTGCGAG
>NZ_JBHINE010000111.1:0-699 GCF_042194715.1 Bartonella sp. CM120XJJH
ATCAAGCGCTTTAGACGCTTCATAATTTAATCTCTTTGACCAAGCTTTCACCGCTTGAGCATCATTAATAGGTATACGTGTTATTGCCATTGATTTTACCTTTCTTTGCTATAAAAAAACCGGCTTAAAGCCGGCAAAAACCCGCATCAAAAGCGGATTACGTTATGCGCCTAGACTATAATCAGCCATCGCGCCCCATTAACTTATCAAAAATGATTTGATTTTTAGGATTGCTATACCATTCTCCAAATTCTTTATCAGACATATTGCCAATAGATTCTAAAGTTATTGGTCCAGTACTCCCCCCTCCTCCAGATGCTGTTAAGGTTCGCGCAGAATTCTGCCGGCTTTGAAGCGCTGCTACTTGATTATTCGCTTGCATCCCTTGGTTTTGATAACCAAGATTTTGCGCTATCCTATAAAGCTCTTCTGCTGGATTACCCCCCTTTTGGGCGCAAGTCGCTACAATCGTACGCAATTCATCCCCTATAATCGCATCTATCGTGCTCCGTTGTGCATAATTCGGATAAACAGAGGACCATGCATTCAATTGCTTTGCACGCGTCTCATAAAGATAATCCGCCGCCGCATCAAAATCACTGTATTTATCTTTAATTGATGTAACAGAACTTTCTAAAAACTGGTTCAAATGATCATTAAATTCGTGGGATTCAATGGCTTGCCTTTGAACATCCTGCT
>NZ_JBHINE010000112.1:0-699 GCF_042194715.1 Bartonella sp. CM120XJJH
ATGGGACGTGGAGCCAATATCATTCGAGTGTTAAGGGAATATTTTCCGATATTATGACTGCGGGCAAGTCTTTATCGCTGACACCGTGGATTTCACGGGTTATCGACCGTGATCAAGAGGGAAAGACCTGGGTTACAGGACGGTTGACATGGAAATATTCTGATAATTTTATTATGGGCAGTCGGGTTGATGTTTCCAGCCGTAAATTGGCTATTGCAACCTTTGAGCTTGATCACTCGCGCAAGTGGCTTGGAGGAGAATTAAGCGCGCATATAGGGTTTCATAAAGGGTTGGCAATTCTTGGCGCTTATGACGATAAAGAGCAAGAGAATGCAACAAAAAATTCACCCACAGGGCAATTTTCCAAATTGTCTTTTTCCCTAGGCTACGTGCGTCCTTTTTCGCTCAAACAATATAACTTTCGCTATAACACGCTGTTTTCAGGACAATTATCACCCGACACGTTGTTTAGTTCAGAGCAAATATCGCTTGGTGGTAGTTCCTCTGTGCGTGGGGTGCGTGAGGCGATTTATTACGGCAATAATGGGGTATTTTGGCGCAATGAATTGTCGCTGTTGTTGCCAGGTTTTTCTTCGAGAATGGGGCGTAAATTTATGAGCCAATTTGCCCCTTATATGGCGCTTGATCTGGGGGCCGTGGCCAATAATGTAAACAAAAACAGTTTTGGCGGGAGCCTCG
>NZ_JBHINE010000113.1:0-689 GCF_042194715.1 Bartonella sp. CM120XJJH
GGAGGTGCATAATGTATTTTATACACTTTATAGGGATTTTACATTATATTATTCACAGGCACAGCCTTGAAAGGGAGTTCATGTGCCTTGAGAGGTATTTTTTTACAAGCACGTGAATGAGCAACATAAATATATTCAGTCTTCTATAAAAAAATTAACTTAATCAGATCTGAAATAAAGAGCATTATTTTGTATGCGTTCCATATTGAATACTATACCGTTGCAAATCACTATAGATTGAAAAGCTTATTGAAAAAGCAAATTCGATAGTTTTCACTTCATATCGTAGCATTTTCAATTTTTTGTATAGAATATAGGATAATAAGCAAATTTTTAGAATTTTTGCTGATTTTATGAAAGAACTGTTTTTGATATTAGTAAATCTTTGATTTATTATATACTCCCTTAAAAAAAGAAACAATTAATGCATATTTCAAAGTATTATATGATTTAAATCATTCAATTGTATCATGATAAGCCTAAAACTCCAAAGAATAATTATGGAGCAGGTTGAAGCCAAAATAACTCGCCATCCTGCTTTTTTTAATGATCGTATATCAACACCTAAACCTAATGCTGCCATTGAAATGATAGTGAACACCTGAGCAGTAAGTTTGATCGGATTTATAGCCGTTTCAGGAATAAGTCCGCTTGAGCGGATAAGCATCATGATAATAAAGCCGATTATA
>NZ_JBHINE010000114.1:0-685 GCF_042194715.1 Bartonella sp. CM120XJJH
TTGCCCATTTGTCGTCCAGGTGCTGTGATCCCGAGGCGCAGTGTCAAGAAGCGCTTAAACAGCCCTTTTTGTAAAAAATATAAAAATGCACCTGAATGCAAACCTTAAGCACTGCTAGTGATGATCAACAATCCGCCATCCTTGCCTTCACTTGGAATGGCGGGATTGTTTTCTCAATCCATCATCTCAATATTGTTCACCGTTGTTTTAAACAGCGGTGACAGAAAATATCAACAAGCTTCCGAGCTGTTTTATTGTAAAGAAACCCACTGAAGGAGGGGAAGAATGAAGAAAATCTTAAAACTATTGAGTTGCATAGCTCTGTTAAGTATCGCTGGATGTGACTCAAAGCCTCCTTCAAGATACTTTGTTATATGGCAAAAGCCAGATGCAGATTCTACTGAAGTAGCAAAAGCATTGTTAGAGTGTGGTAAGCCAACTCCTTATAATGCCGATCCAGAAAATAGTAGATTAGGTTTCGGTGAATGGGCAATAATTCATACTTGTATGCTTCAATCTGGCTTCCACTATAGAAGTGAAAATGGAAAGTGGTGTGAAAATTGTCAAGATGATAGGATTCCGGTGTATCCTCTTAGTGGTTCTATCACGCCTCAGCGAAGTGTTGAGAGACGCTTAAATAGCCCTTATTGTAAAAAACATTCAGAACAACTTGAATGCCAGCCTT
>NZ_JBHINE010000115.1:0-683 GCF_042194715.1 Bartonella sp. CM120XJJH
CATGAAAAACATTGCATCTCTTGGGATTTTAAATACAGCGCACGGGATGAAGCAGGTGCAGCCAATGGCTTAGAAACAGATGTGGGAGACGACCAAAAAGCCGCTGCTGATGCACGAGAACCAGAAGAAATTGATGATGATGAAAACTTTATCCATATGGATGACAGTGACAGAGCATCATCATCTGAATCGGAAAAAGCAGAAAAAGAATCGGAAAAACAAGAAGAAGACAAAGAGAAAAAAGGCGGTGTTCTTGCAACCTATCACGATATCCGCACTGGTGAAAAAAAAGAAGTCAAAGTTGGTAATCCGCCGTTTCATGAACTCAAATATACCTACCATAACCAATCAGAGGCTGTTGCGGCCATTGCTGCTTATCGCAATAAATCATCACGCGGTAAGTCTTCTTTCTCATGTGATATCGGTGGTGATCCGTTTGTACAAGCAGAAGCAAAGCTTGTTCAAGAGCCCCCTTTCCGCCCCTATATTCCAGCAGAATGGCGCATCAAAAGTGTTAAGCACAAACTTGATAAAACGGGTGGTTACACCACAAAAATAGAGTGCGAACTTTTTGATAAAGCGCAAGAAGATGCGGCTGGAAACGTTGCAAACACAACACCAGACAAAGACGACACCCTTGATCCAAACGCCCCACCAAACGCATGCGACGAAGGAGACGGCGT
>NZ_JBHINE010000116.1:0-682 GCF_042194715.1 Bartonella sp. CM120XJJH
GTTGGCACTGTTGTTGGGTTGGCACATGTGGGAGTAAAGCATATGGGCTGGAGCACGCATTGGTTCTTGAACAATGGGGGGTTCTTGAACGATGGGGTGTTTGTGAGCAGTGTTGGATTTGTTCCTTTGTTTGTTTTGGAGGGGGTACGGTGTGTGCGTGTACTGTTGGGGGGCTTAAAAAGAATGAGCATTTCTCTTTCCCACGGGCGTGGTCTTTGATGTTCTTTCTGAGAGGGGTATTTGATGTCGGACGATGTGATGTTTTGGCAGTGGTTGGGGTTTTTCTGCTTTGTTGCTCTTGTCTTTGTTTCTATTTATGCGGCAATGAGGTCTTTCGGGGTTACAAGGAAGGCTTTTTTAAAAAATTTGGCGTTGAGCTTCATTATTATCGCTGTCTCTAAGTTTGTTTATGGGCAAGCTGAGCACTTTGGTTTGACTTGGTTGTGGTTTTCAAAAAAGTGGGTCTTTAACATTCTTTTTGGCGTTGTCTTTGGTCTTATCCTTGGGCTTATTTGTCTAGGGGCAAAGCGTCTTGGTTTTAGGCTTTCATTCTTTGCAAAGGATTGATCTTTTGTTGCATTTTTGGCATGGTCTCTGATTTTTACTTAATAAAGGAGCGGGGCGTATGGTGGTTGCGCGGGACATGTTTTTGAAGTTAGCGGTGTTTTCCTGCGTTGTTGGA
>NZ_JBHINE010000117.1:0-242 GCF_042194715.1 Bartonella sp. CM120XJJH
GTTTTTCATAGATCTCTAGAATTTTTTCAACGAATCCAAGACGCTCGCTTGGTGACGTTGTTTTCCATTTTTGAAATGCTTCTTTAGCCGCGTTAATTGCCTTATCGGCATCTTTTGTACTTCCAAGGCTAATGACAGCACAAGCCTCTTCTGTTGATGGATTAATGACGTCAAAGTCGTGAGGAGTGCTTGGATCATCCCATAGACCATTGATATAAAATTTCCGTTTATTAAACATAATT
>NZ_JBHINE010000117.1:308-681 GCF_042194715.1 Bartonella sp. CM120XJJH
ACGCGAGAAACTAGATTATATTATGGTAATTGAGCATGAAGAATTTAATAGAGCAATGCTTATATAACTATTTGTATTATCGAGACTAATTTCTTTTATGAACAGGGAGAGAAAGAGAGGTATAGACAATTTCCTTGAAGCTTTTTTTATCATGAAGTTTTTTTCAAAACGAATGGAATACGCGCTATACGACACCATAAACTGGGTAGTTTACGTCGTAAATAGGAAGAAAAAACATTATGAATATGCATTATGGCATTATTTTTTTTATTGAAAAGTAGCTATCAGCAAAAGGTTATTAACCTTCATACGATAGTCTCTATGAATTCTTTTTGAAAAGATTATTTTTCTCATTGCTATAATTTTGTTGGTG
>NZ_JBHINE010000118.1:0-349 GCF_042194715.1 Bartonella sp. CM120XJJH
AAAGTTATCATGTCTCCTCCCTATCATCCATTATGCCAGCAAACAGATTGTGCAATCACATTGACAAATGCACTATGGGGAAAGTCCATAAAAACAACAAAGCAATAGAGATGCAAAAGATTATTTTATAATCTCACAGCAGCATAGATTTTTAAAGGAAGCGTACTAAAATTTACTACAAAATTTGAATAAGATACACACTCTACATTCTCGTAATATACATTTAAGGGATTAATTTATAATAATAATTCATTGTTTTTGCATGATGAATGAGAACCTTGAATATCGTAAGATTATTTCATTTCAAATCTGTTCCATGTTGAAACCAACTTGCAATCACCCCAGATCA
>NZ_JBHINE010000118.1:417-675 GCF_042194715.1 Bartonella sp. CM120XJJH
AAGAACTAAAAACACCTCTTAATAAACCGTCTCACATGCCAAGGGCGTATCGCAACAATGGGAACTGGTGAAATGTGTGATGACGCCGGCTTGCTTCTTCACAAGCGTAAAGATGGAGGCGCTCAGATGGAAGCGCTCAATAGACTTTATAGTATTCAAATTTTATATTATTTCACTGGGAGGTGATATCGTTGTCCCCTTTCACGGGCACTGTCACGAAATGGGCTTCTAAGCCCTAAGACATGCCTCTTTAAAAAG
>NZ_JBHINE010000119.1:0-670 GCF_042194715.1 Bartonella sp. CM120XJJH
CACAAATCAGTGCGCGCTTCTTTCCTAAAACTGTCTGCTGTATCTGGGTCGTGAATGCCGCTAAGACGCGCTCGTCATCATCCAAAACAAGCCATAACTGTTTCTTGCCACTGCAAATCGCTTCCATAAGCTCTTGCAACGTGATTTCATGTTTGAAACGTTCCACATACTCTCTAAAAGATTCAATGATGTCTTCCAGATAAGGCGCTATACGCTCCATATCCCAAGACGTGGTCAAAAAAACTTTTGCCATTATCCTCTGCCTAAAGGACGTAAATCCACATTAAACCCTGTGATATGGTTCCAATGAACGCCTTCAGGAATGCGTAATTTAAAGCGGTGATAACGATTGCGCGAACGACCATGATAAGCACCCGTAAGATAAGAACACACCCTCTCCTTGTGCCATGTGATCGGCATCTGATGATTACGAAGCCGACGTTCCCCTATGCTTAAAAGACCTTCCGTCGTATCAACTTCGGCAAACATTTTCGTGATAAAGTTAAAACTTCCATCTGGTGCTCCCATTTCTTGCGAAACAACCGTTGCTTCCATCGGTGCACCTGTAAACATAACAAGTCTATTTTCATCATCAAAAGCACCAAGCATGGGAGCGCCACTTTGCCAACGGGGGCTGTCTAAAGAAGCCGGCAAGGACTCAAGATTGATT
>NZ_JBHINE010000012.1:0-63020 GCF_042194715.1 Bartonella sp. CM120XJJH
TGATGTCACGCCTCATGAAATTGATAGCCTTTATTGCCTTTATGTTTGTAATAGATTTTTCCCGTTTTGTGGACGCCATAGAGAATAGCTTCTCACACCTTAAAAAATGGATAACAAAAAGTTAGAACATCTTAGAATTTTAGAGACCCTTTGGGCAGCAGGTACGGCTAAAAAAATACCCCGAAAAGAAATCTTGATTCGCAATAATTGAGAACACGCTACAAAATCCTATTCCCCAACTTTTATTTACGTATCCCTCACTTAAAAAAACATATGGAAAATCAATAAATTATTTTGGATAAAAAAGAGCATGGTGCCCAAAAGAGGACTCGAACCTCCACGCCTTACGGCACAGGTACCTGAAACCTGCGCGTCTACCAATTCCGCCATCTGGGCTCATAAAATTCATCTAAGCGTATGAAACAATTCTGTCAATAAAATTATAGAATTTATGTTTTCAGCTTAAAACGATTGAATTGAATTTTAAGGGGGGAGATCATGATTTTAGAAGTTTAAGGTGTGAGGACTGTCTTTGATAAAATTGTTGAATCCGGATTAAATGTGTAAATAATAGGAATGCCGGTCGCTATTTCTTGAGATATAATTTCCTCACCAGAGAGACCTTCAAGCGCCATAATAAGAGCACGAAGAGAATTTCCATGCGCTGCGATCAAAACAGTTTGGGAGCGCAAAATATGAGGTTGGATATGGTAAAGATAATAAGGCCAGATGCGTGCACCGGTGTCGCGTAGGCTTTCTCCATTCGGGGGCGCAATCGTATAGGAGCGGCGCCACATTTGCACTTGCTCTTGCCCCCATTGTTGGCGTACTTCATCTTTATTTAAACCAGAAAGATCACCATAATTACGTTCATTTAATGCGGGATTTTTTATCACTTCTAAATCTGATTGTCTCATTTGCTCTAAAATGTGCTGAGCGGTTTTTTGAGCACGCTGTAAGGCAGATGTATAAGCGATATCAAACTTCAAACCATATTCTTTCAGTTTTTTTCCTGCTGCTATCGCTTCTGCATGGCCTTTTTCTGTTAAATCGGGATCTTTCCAACCGGTAAAAAGGTTTTTGAGATTCCATTCACTTTGTCCATGACGAATTAGTGTAAGTATGCGTCCCATTATGAATTGCCTCTATTCTATTGATTGTTTAAAATTCATCGTTCAATCCCAAAACATCGAACATTGAATAAAGACCGCTTTCATGATTTTGTGCCCATAAAGCTGCTTTTAATGCACCATTGGCAAAGATAGAGCGTTCTTGCGCTGTATGTGAAAGAACAATGCGCTCATGGGAACCGGCAAAAATGACACTGTGTTCTCCAACAACTGTTCCACCACGTGAACAGGAAAAGCCAATGGTGCCTTTTTTGCGTTTACCTATATGACCATTGCGTTCGTTGACACGCACATCTTGCAGCATAACATTGCGCCCTTCAGCTGCTGCTTGGCCAAGAAGCAGGGCTGTTCCAGAAGGGGCGTCAACTTTGTTAGCGTGATGCATTTCATAAACTTCGATATCAAAATCATCGGCTTCTAATGCTTTAGCGGCTTTCTTTACAAGGTTGGCTAAAAGATTTATTCCAAGGCTCATATTTCCGGATTTGACAATTGTTGTATATTTCGCAAAATCTGCAATTTTTTCTTCTTCTGTTTTGCTAAATCCTGTGGTGCCAATAATATGGACAAGGCTTTTTTGAGCAGCGTAGTCAGCATAAAGAATACTGGCTTCTGGTTGTGAAAAATCTAAAATACCTTCTGTATTAGAAAAGGCATTTTCGGGATCGTCAGTGATGCCAATCCCAAGAGAATCTGAACCAATTAAAGCACAGGCATCTTTTCCTACAAACGGTGAGCCTTTGCGTACAAGAACAGCACAAAGCTCTACATCTCTCCTCTGCTGGATTGCTGTAATGAGTTCACGTCCCATTCTTCCATTTGCACCAACAACTGTAAGGCGCATTCTTATCTCCTTATGATACTTCACTGTGCAGTATAGGCAAATTTTTTCCTTCTTTCCAATGGTTCTTTTCTTTATAGGAAAAAAATTTCTTGATTTAATTTATCTTGTTGTGCTGTAAAACACTGTTGTTTAGAGCAAGTGATATAAGATCTACAAATTTAAATAGAGATGTTTTTCATTAGAGTGTGTGATAAATATTCCTAAATAAGGTTTGCTTATGAAACCTAATGGAGATTGTGTATTATTTTATGCTTTTGTTTCTTTCGTTCTTTAAGGGGGGGGGAGCGTTCTTCATGCAAAACAAGATCTCCCAAACAAAATACACCTATGTTGTCAGTTCATGCGCTTTTCTTAAAGAAATATTTATCAATTCTTCTAAACTTATTTTATGATAGTGCTCGTGAGTGGTATTAGATGAGAGTATCCATGAATAATATAAAATCTATTCTGCGCTACTATCTTTATGCTTCATAAAAGAGCAAATCAACACTATCATACTTTTTGTTAGCCTTTAATGTTGTAACAATTCTTGGCACTTAGGCATTTTCATTCTTTTCTTTAATATTTTTTTACGCACCAATTCCATTTGTGACACATAAGAAAGCGATTTTGATTGTTTTAAATGTGATGAAGGTAATGAGAAAAAGGTATTTGGAATTGATGATTAAAGGTAAAAATAATTATTTATCATTTTATATCAATATGTTATAAATAAATCACGTGAAAGGGGGCAAGGGATGAACAAGAAGTTGGATTGTTTAAACACGAGAGTTGGTCAGATTCTTCATCTTTTAGGAAAGTCAGTTGAAAAAATTCTTATGTTGTAAAAACGCATGAGGAGGCTTTGTTTATTATAGAGCAAATGGTATATATGTTATACAATACGTTGTTTCATATATTGTGGAGAATAGAGTATAACATACGTTCAGTATTGTTATTTTATTTGTCTAGCTTCCAATGATGCTATAGCCCTTGTATTTAAAGAGAGCCTTTCTTTTTTGTGGCACGACAAGAAAGTGATTTTTGTGATTCAATAATAATGGCTCTTATTCTCTGTTTAATATGATTATAAATCAATGTATTATTATATTGTTTATACGCACGCATAAAAATTCATAAACCTATAAATATCTTTTAGATAAAATATCGCTCCTACCTTTGTTTGTGAGAAAAGGCTAGAAATCAAGATCTGCATAGTGAGCACTTGCAACAATTCCGCGGACGCGATCTGTTAAAAGAGAACGAAAAGAAGGGCGTGATTTAATTCTCATATACCAATCTTTGGCAGCAGGAGATTGTTCCCAGTCAATTTCCCCTAGAAAGTCAAGGACAGAAATAGAGGCTGCTGCTGCTAGATCTGCATAGGACAAGGCAGAACCGACTAAGCTATCGCGAGAGGCACAGAGCCAATTGAGATAGTTCATATGTGGCAAAATATTGGCGCGTGCATTGCGTAAAATCTGTGAATTAGGAGCACCACCGCCAATGGCAAGTGGCATTTCACGTTTATGGATTCGTTCTCGTACGATATGGCGCGTTGCTTCATTTTCGAATTTATTTAAGAACCAGTCATTGAGACGGCGTACTTCCGCACGATCTAAAGGATTTTCCGGAAAGAGCTTATTGTCTTGTCGTAAACTTCCATGTGTTTCGTCTAAATATTCGCAGATAACAAGAGGACCTGATAATGGAACCTCGTGTTCATCAAGAAAAACAGGAACATGACCAGCGGGATTGAGGGCTAGAAATTCGTGTCTTCTTGCCCATTCGTATTCTTCAATCAGTTGAGTGGCGACACCATATTCCCCAAGAATGAGGCGTATGAAGCGCGAGGCAGCGGATAGGGGAGAGTGAAAAAGTGTCAGCATAATTTACACTATCAAATAGAGTTGATGAGAATTCTTTCAAGTAATTATTTTTATAAAGATGCTTGACTAGAAGTACAAGATCATTAGTATTTGCTAGCAATTATAATTAATAAATTGTTAATGATAGGAATTGTTCTCTTATGCGATGGTTTGCAAAATGGCAGCACGTAATTCTTCTAAACCGAGAGCTTTTTCTGAAGAGGTTACAAGAAGCTCAGGATAAGCTGCTGGACGTTTGAGAAGCTTTGTTTGTGTGCTCATAATTAATTTTTCCAAGCCATTTGATTTGATTTTATCGCTTTTTGTCAAAACAATTTGATAAGAAACGGCTGCTTTATCAAGGAGAGCAAGAACATCTTCATCATTATTTTTTATTCCATGCCGTGAATCAATCAAGATATATACACGTTTTAATGTTGTGCGCCCCCGTAAATAGCTAAAAATCAAATCCGTCCACGCATCAACAAGATTTTTAGGAGCAGCAGCGAAACCATAGCCAGGCATATCTACTAATGCTAGAGGAGGAAGATCTCCTAGTTGCCCACTGAAGCCATCGGGGACAAAATAATTAAGCTCTTGAGTCCGTCCTGGTGTATTTGAGGTACGTGCTAAGCTTTTTTGTTGAACGAGTGCGTTGATTAAAGATGATTTCCCAACATTGGAACGTCCTGCAAATGCAATTTCTGGTGGTCCTTCGGGGGGGAGAAAACGTATTGCTGGCACACCACGAATAAAAATCCAATTGCGAGAAAAAATTCCAGAAAGGGAAAAATCTCTAGTCATTCATGCACTTCTTTTTTAGGTGATTTTCTCCAGATGGCTTTCAGATTATCAAAAAGCTCAATTTTAACTCCTTGGCGCTTCATCATGATACCTTGCTGAATGATTGATAATATATTGTTCCATGCCCAATAGATGACGAGACCAACAGGGAAAGAGGCGAGCATAAAAGTAAAGACAACAGGCATCCATGTGAATATCATTGCTTGGGTTTGGTCTTGAGGAGAGGGATTCATACGCATTTGTAAAAACATCGTTATTCCCATAATCAAAGGCCATGCACCAATCATAAGAAATGTTGGCGTTGTATATGGCAAGAGACCAAACAAGTTAAAAAGAGAAGTTGGGTCGGGTGCCGCTAAATCTTTAATCCAGCCAAAGAAAGGGGCATGGCGCATTTCAATGGTGATATAAAGAACTTTATAAAGCGCAAAGAATATTGGGAATTGAACCAACATTGGCCAACAGCCTGCAAGGGGATTAATTTTTTCGGTTTTATATAGTTCTATTATTGCCTTTTGTTGTTTGGTTTGGTCATCGGGATATTTTTCTTTTATTTCTAGCAACCGCGGTTGTAAAAGCTTCATGCGTGCCATAGATTTATAAGATTTATTGGCTAGAGGAAAAAGAAGAGTTTTTAAGAGCACTGTGACAAGAAGGATGGCGATACCAAAATTCCCTGTTTGTTTATAAAGAATATCAATGAGGGAAAACATTGGTTTGGTGATGAAATCAAACCAGCCCCAATCAATTAAAAGAGCAAACTTTTTAATTTTTAGATCATTTTGATAATTATTAATAATTTCAACTTGTTTTGCACCAGCAAAAAGATGATTTGTAACAGTTTTTGTTTCATTTGGGGCAATCGTTAAAGGCGATCCTAGCAAGTCAGACTGATAATGCGTTTGCAAACGATCAAAATAAATAAAACGGCTTGTATACTCTTTATTTTGCGGGGGAATAACTGCTACAGCCCAATATTTATCGGTAATACCAATCCAACCTCCTGTTACTTTGGAGAAAGTCATGCTCTTTTGCCCATTATCAGGATTTGGGTCAAGCTCTGCTAAGGTTTTATATTTTTCAGTTTTGAGCGAATCTCCTGCAATACCTATCATACCTTCATGAAGTAAATAGGTTGCATTTGTATGTTCTGGTGGTGCTGCACGTGCAACGCGGGCATAGGACGAGAGATATATTGGTTGATCACTTTCATTGCTGATAGAATCCTCAATGGTAAACATGAAATGATCATCAACAGAAAGGGTCCGCCGGAAGATTTGTCCCTGTCCATTATTATAAATTAAAGTGATGGGTGTTGAAGGAGTCAGGATTGTATTGTTTCCCTCTACTTGCCATTTTGTATCCGATTGTGGCAAAGCTTTTGCTGGCAAAGACGCACTTGCAAAACCAAATTCAGCAAGGTAGGTTGTTTTGAAACCTTTCGGATTCAGCAAATCGATTTCCGGTGATTTTTTATCGACTGTTAAACGATATTTTTTGAGGTGAAGGTCATCAAATTGTGCACCAACAAGATTAATAGAGCCTTCCAGTTCATTGGTTTTGATCACAATACGCTCTGTTTTGGCCAATACAGCTTTCCGGATTTCAGGGGTCATTGGCTGTTCGATGATAGATGTTGCGTGATGCGTTGAGGTATCGTCAGAAAAATTCGTCGTGGTATTCGAAAGGGCTGATTGTTGTTTTGACAATTGCTGTGTGATAACTTGTTGTTTTTGTAACTTTGCTTGTTTAGGAGCAACATAAAGAAACTGCCATGCGATGAGCACTACGAAAGATAAGCCAATAGCGATAAAGAAATTGCGGTTATATTCCATCCGTACACCCTTGTTGTTGTTGCTGATGTTTTATTTTTGGTTTTATCCGCTGATTTAATTCACTAATCAAGGATGTAAAAGGCGCATGTAACACATCACGGTACGCTACAATGACATAATCTGTTCCTGCTTCCATGTGGTTTGTTACACCAACTCTCACAGCTTCACGCAAGCGCCTTTTAATACGATTACGTTTCACAGCATTACCGTTTTTACGGGTCACAGTGAAGCCTACACGTGCAAAAAGAGAATCTTTTCTTTCTGTTGTTTGTTCACGAGATTTAACTTCGAGCAAAAATAAAGGACCACGTCGCTTTTCTCCTGTACGGGCAGCCAAAAAGTCTGCTCTTTTGCGAATACGGCAGGGATGTTTTTTCTTCATAAAAGAACATTTCGCAATTTCACTAAATGCCTGCAAGCAGGCATTAGAGGTTCATAATAAAAGTTTCACAACGAAGAAACGGTGAGAAATCCTCAACGGTTGTGAAAATTTAAATGGTTAAGCAGAGAGCCGCTTACGTCCACGAGCACGTCTTGCAGCAATAACTTTACGTCCTCCAGCTGTGGCCATGCGTGCACGAAACCCATGGCGGCGTTTACGGACAAGTTTAGAGGGTTGGTAAGTACGTTTCATTTATTTAAATACCGCGGAGTGCGGCCCTTCTTAATCTTCGTTTTATGAGCAGTTATGCGCGAGATGAACAATTTTATCCTATCATACGGCGGTTAACCCATAAGGAAAAATATAAAAAAAGTCAATCTTAGATTGTTCTTCTCTCTCTTGAAAGAATACAAAACACCTTAATAACTGTCTGTGACACTTTTTTACAATACTGTGAGAGTGTAAGAAAATAACGATTGAGTCTACAGAACATAAATGACTAGGGCGTTAAAGAACTACAGAAAGTGTGACTGATTACTGCATGCTCAATTTAAAGTATCCTTTAATATTAAGAGTTTTTTTCAGTTTTTGTTTTTACAAAATTTTTATCATAGCATTCATTAAAGTGGTTATAGCACAAACATGATTGATAGGATTTTATAGCAGATTTTATGTTTGAGATTCTTTATTTAAGGATGGTTTCATCTTTTTTAAAAGATAAGATATAAGTAATGTATACTTTATAATTCTGAGTAAAGTAGAAAATTATCAGGTGATGAACCTGTAAATATTTTTCGTTCATATGCTTGTATTGGCTGCTATTTTTATAGAGAGGAAAGAACGTGGATCCTATTACAAGTGAGGTTGTCCGCAACGTATTACGTACAATCAAAGGACCAGATCTTGAAAGCGATATTGTGTCCTTGGGTCTTCTTTCAGAAATATTGATTGTTGATGGTAAGGTTTTCTTTTCCATTACAGTTCCTGATGGAGGTGTGAAAGAATGGGAATCATTGCGCCGTTCTGCTGAAAAGGTGGTATGTGCTTTGGAGGGAGTGGAATCTGTTGTTGTCACACTTACAGCAGAAAAAACAACAAAGGCAGCTCCTAGACGGAGAGCGAATCTCTTACCGATCAAAGTGCCCATAGAAGGTGTGCGGCATGTGATTGCTGTTGCTTCTGGAAAAGGAGGGGTCGGAAAATCTACGATGGCAATAAATATCGCCTTAGCTTTACAAGCTTCTGGTTTCAAGACGGGGGTGATGGATGCTGATATTTATGGTCCATCTTTGCCACGTTTGACAGGACTTGTTAATCAAAAACCACAGCTTATTGGAGAAAAAAAGATTCAACCTCTTGAAAAATTCGGACTTAAATTGATGTCGATGGGATTTTTGGTTGAGGAAGAAAAGCCGGTAGTATGGCGTGGTCCTATGGTTATGGCAGCTGTAACGCAATTGTTACGAGATGTTGTATGGGGCTCTCTGGACGTTTTAGTCGTTGATATGCCGCCCGGTACAGGGGATGCACAATTAACGCTTGCCCAACAGGTACAATTAACAGGTGCGTTGGTTGTCTCTACACCCCAAGATCTTGCTTTAGTGGATGCGCGTAAAGCAATAGAAATGTTCATGAAAGTCAATGTTCCTATATTAGGACTCATTGAGAATATGAGTTATTTTATCGCTCCTGATACGGGAAAACGCTATGATATTTTTGGCTATGGTGGTGCACGGGCAGAAGCAGAACGTCGAGAAGTCCCTTTCTTAGCGGAAATACCGCTTGATGCAGCTTTACGATTTTCTTCAGATGAGGGAATCCCTATTTTTGTTGCTAAGCCTAGTGAAGAGCATGCTAAACTATATCGTAAAATTGTTGATCAAATAAAAAATAAACTCTTTTGAATGGGGGGATGTTTAAGAGAGTTTATTAAAACACAATCATGAAAGACATAAAAATAGTTGCTTCTTTATAAGGGGAAGTTTTAATGTGTGAATGGAGTATATAGGTTAAATAAACAAAAAATTATTCATGTATTCAGATAACCTAAAGGGAAACCAAATTGAAGAGCTAGAGCCGTGAGGTAGAAAAATATTGGACTTGACGCAAAAAGAAGAAGACAGAAAATAAAAATAATTTAGAAAAATTGTAAAAGGTTGTAAAAAATATTTTAAAAATCAATTATTTTCATAAAAGGGTATCTTATTCAGATGTAAAAGCATTTTTTGATATGAGTTTTTGTGATATAAATCTCCAACACTTAGCTCTTTCTTATTGAGATGATAAAAATATTGATCAAGTCTTTTTAGAAGCATTCATTTTTTGCAAAGTAGCTTCAAGAGCCGTTGTTAAAGCATTTCTTCCCCCTTGTTGAGAAAAGTAATTTGACAAAAATTCATTTGTTCCACCCTTTGTTGAAAACTCTTTTTCAAGCAGTGCAAAATCGAGAGATATAGAACGATCCGTTGTTATAATTTTACGCATTTCATCTGTAAGATTTCCAAACATCATGGTAAGGAATTCTGCTGATTGCTGTTTTTTTAACCCCTGTGTTATAAACCATTGATGGGCTGTTTCTATAAAATTAAAATATACTCCCATAAGTGAACCAGCTGTCATAAAAAGATTAAACTGTTCTTCCTTATCCAGCACCAATGTGCCTCCCAATGCATCAAATAAAGTGCGTAAAAAGGGATGATCGGGATAGATTGGTGTCAGATTTTTGCATTCTGCAACAAAAGGTAATGGAACAGCACGATAAACTTTATGATTAATCCACTCTTCTATTTCTGCTGCTTTTGCCATAGCAAGTACGGAAATAACCAGCTGTTCTGGACGAAAACGAAGAGAGCGCAAAACGTCTTCTGCAATTTGGTTGGGCAAGCAAAGAAAAACACAATCACTAACATCGAGCAATGCTTGGTTATTTTCAGCAATCATAACTTTGTCATAAGTGTTTGAAAGGCGCTCTGCTGTTTGTGCATTGCGAGGTGAAACAACAATGGAAGAAACATCAAACGTGCTTGTCATTAAGCCATTCACCATTGAAGCACTGATTGTACCCGTTCCCAAAAAGCCAAGTCTCATTTTTATTTCTCAATTTTACAATTTAAAAGGAATCTTAATCAACATCTCAAGTATTTTAACTAACATAAACGCTAATTGAAGAAGCAACACATAGCATAGCAAAAATAATCAAGACCAAATAGATTTTAGGCTTGTCAAAGAGAACGGCAAAAGCAGAAAACCAACCAACAACAGCTGCGGCTAATGCAAATAAAAAACCTGGTTTATTCATAAGTACAATATGCATTGCCATTAAACCACCAATAATCAGCGCTCCAAAAACAATGAGCAAACCTGTTGCAAACTTTTCATAATCATCCATATTTTGCTCCTTATAGCGCTCAATTATTACACACTTTTTAACGCATATGTACATAAAAACGAAATGTTTTTTATTGATCAGATGTAAAAAATGCAGGGATATGCTGTGGCCAACGCCAAGGTAAAATTGCAATCAAATCAAAGCGTACAGACAAAAGGGCATAATCTTTTTGCCGTGCGAGCCAAATATCGGCAGCGGACTCAATTCGCTTTTCATTCATTCGGGAAACCGCTTCCATTGCTTCAGCCAAAGTTGAACGTGCTTTAACTTCAACGATTAACACAAGATTTCTGCGTCGTGCAATTAAATCAATTTCTCCACATTTTGTTTTAAAACGCCTTTCGGCAATGTGAAAACCTTTGCAACGTAGCCACCAAGCGGCCAATTTTTCTGCACGAATCCCTCGATAAAAAGACTTTTGTCTACGTTTTTTTTGTATCATTTTACGCATTTTTTAAAAAGATTAATCGCTGAAAAAGTTTCTGCTTTTTAAAACCGGTTTTTTTTGCAACAAAAGCTGCTGCTTGAGCAGCAGAATGTGTCCGTGCACGTTCTAAGAGCATTTCATCAATTTCTTGATCACTTATCACATTTAAAGAAGAAGATGATTCTCCAACAAGTACAACAATTTCCCCACGAATATGGGTTTGTTTTCTGTAATTTTCTAATAAGTCCCCCAAATTGGAAACATCTACTGTTTCAAACTTTTTTGTTAATTCACGACAAATGGCAGCAGGTCGATCAGCTGAAAAAAGTGTGACCATATCCTGTAAAGTTTCAACAAGACGATGCGGTGATTCATAAAAAATCAAAGTTGCTGGAATCTCTTTTAATTGTTCCAACCGTTTTCGGCGCTGTAGCTTTCGCGCACTCAAAAAACCTGCAAAAAAAAAGCTATCAGTAGGAAGTCCTGTCGGTATAAGAGCGGCTAAAAGAGCGGATGCTCCAGGAATGGGAATAATTTTATGACCAGCTTTACGGGCCTCTTCCACCAATCGAAATCCGGGATCAGAAATAAGTGGTGTTCCGGCATCTGAAACAAGTGCTACTGTTTTGTTTTCTGCTAAAGCCGCTAAGAGCTTCGGACCCGCTTTTTGCGCATTATATTCATGATAGAGAAAAGGTTTTTTTTGAATACCGTAACGTTCCAACAAAACACGTGTTACTCGCGTATCCTCACACGCTAAAATATCAATCCCTGCAAGCACTTGCAAAGCACGAAGCGTAATATCTGCAAGATTTCCGATAGGTGTTGCCACAAGATAAAGCCCTGATTCTATAACGGGTGCAGAATAAGCATGCGCACCTATAAAATATGCTTTTTCACACATGCTCTTTTCTTTTCATCAAATTTCCTTCTCCACAAGATTTTTATCCATACTGATCAGCCATTTTGGCTCATTTTTTACCAGAACATTTTTTATCATTATAAAGGCTTATCTTACTCGAATAATCGATTACATTACAATAAGATAATCTCATCTTTAATGTCTTAATCTAACATTATTATCTATTTTGATCCGCACTATCTTTTCCAGTAAAATAAGTTCCAGATGTAACCAATATTCTAGCAGTCCCATGATTTTCTATAAAGTTTTTCCTTCGACAACCAAAAAACAATTTTACCCATGCTATCATCTCATGCTTGGCTGTGCTCTTTTAAAAGCTAAGCTTTTTAGATTATTTCCGTAACGCCTATCTTTCAAATATTCTATTGATATCCAAACTGTTTTTCTGAGCAAATGTAAACGGCTCCTTTTGGAACACAAACAACCAAACTGTATTATTATCATTGATCAAATATAAGCCCTTATCAGCGAAATATTTTATTTTGTCATATTCCCTACAGTTTTAACAGTATAATGGGCACCTTAGATCTTTAAGGCTAGTTTTTATCTTAAATATTTGATTTTTAATGAATATTTTATCATTTTGCATATTGATTAGGAGTTTTAAATATCGTAAAATCATCTCAACGCATCTTATAGCCAATTAATCAAAATCATTTTCGTGCATTTCGGAACCGTCTCAAAGCAAAGATTATCGCATCATTGGGGATCGCAGAAAAAATGATGCTGTTAGCTTGTACTTTTTATTGCGTAAATATGGAACTGTTCGTTCACAGGAGTACGTTATACCTTTTTTGAATAGTGTCGCAAAATAGTTGTCCGATATGTGTTGAGAGCTATCTCTCAAAAACAAACCCATGATTGAACAACACAAGTCTGCTTTAATTTTGGATACTTTATTTTTTCTGAAGGATATGCTCCCATAAACAAATGTAAGTAATAAAAGCGGGGACAATACGTGATCTCTCTTTTTTAAAAGATATTGTGATGCTTTTGAAAGTTCTAAAGCCGAATGGACAGATGATAGTAAAGAGAAAAACAGGTTTCTTCCTTTCAGATTTCATATTCTTGCTAAATGAAGCTGTATTTTCGTTTCGGAGATTACTCAAATAGAATACGCAATATTTTTGTTCTAGCTACAAAAGCTGGAGCGGCGCGCAGAGCTTTCATTTACCTTAATCTTTCTTTTCAATATAACCGCTTGTGTTCAATCTAGATGTTGATTTACAAGCAACAGCGAAAGCACAAGCTTTTATAAAAAAACCACTCTATAAAACGCGTCATAGAGTGGTCATGAAGCTATTTTGATTTTTATCAGATGTTTTGCTAATAGCGATAGTCTCCATGGCTTGGCATCTGCTTATTCTTACGGTATTTGCACACATTCATTGCAGTATATTGGTAAAGGTTATGCAAGGCGATTATCCTTGAGGAAAAAATAAAAGGCTGATGTAAGATTAAAGATTTTTTCGTATCATTATCAGTAGAAACATTGAAATGGCTTGAACAAGCATGCCCTTCATCTCGTTATCTCGCAATGTTTTTTCTACATTCATTCGTGGTTTTCTTTAGTGAGCATTACTTGGCAAAGTGTAGGAGAAAAAATAAACTTGAAGCGCAGTTTCATGGGTTTTGCTCTTAGCTAGTTAAAACGACTGATGTTTCTTATGAGGGGGCTAAAAGAATTTTGGATCATGTGGGGGAAGGGGTAAAGTAGAGCGGTTTATTTTCCTTCAGGTTTTCGAGAACTGCGGCAGTTTCTTTATCCCAGAATTATCAAGATATATTCATTATTGTTTTGTCATTGAGATAAAAAATTTTTGATAAAAATATGTTATGTTTTTTTATTGAAAAAAGTCATGCGGTGGGGAGAGTATTTTATATGAGAATAGAGTCCTTTTTACATTGTGAAAAAACGTATGCAGGAAGGTGATTGATAGATTTCTGATTTGAGGGAAATATTTTCATCCATTGCGTTTTGTATATTTTAATTTTAGGAGAATGAACAATGATTATACATTGGGGAATTACATATTGGGATAGAAGGGCCCCTCATTACCTTGCGGACAGATCCAAGTGATATTTTGGTTAGGATCCTTGATATCGCATGTTTTACAATGTATGCAATTTGAAGCGTTGATCATATAAGTCAGATGATCATTATACTCTAGCCACTCGTAGACAGCGGCGGGACAATAGCGTGTAGAGGGTCCTCCATAGATTGCATATTCAGAGTCTTTATGTTTTTTTAATGAGGCTATTTTTAAATGACAAGGTTGATTTTCTTCATGGTGCGTATTGGAAAGGGCAACACTTGAAAGGCGATCAAAGGTTACAACGCCATCTGGTTTTGGGTAAGCAATGGGTTGAAATTTTTCTGCTGGTTCAAGGCATGTATAATCTTCCTTTCCATGGGAGAGTGTTTTAAATAAGGAAAATCCGAACAGTTGTTGCCACCACATATCAAAACCGGCAAGTTTAATTCCATATTTTGTCCCATATTTTGCCCATAGCGGTTTGGCATTTCGCACTTTATAAAGATCTTTGCCAATGAGCCCTTTTCGCCACTGCTCTTCGATTTCTTTAACCTCATCATGGGCACGTCCTTGTGCAAGAGCAGTAGTGATTTTATCGGCAGCTAATATGCCAGATAAGATGGCATTGTGTGATCCTTTGATACGAGGAACATTGACAAATCCAGCAGAGCAGCCAATAAGCACCCCACCAGGAAAGGTGAGTTTTGGTACAGATTGCCAACCTCCTTCGCTGATAACACGTGCACCATAGGAAAGACGTTTTGCACCTTTGAAGATTTCATAGAGCTTTGGATGTGTCTTAAAACGTTGAAATTCTTCAAAGGGAGAAAGATAAGGATTTTTGTAATCTAAGTGTAAAACAAAACCGACAGAAATGATATTGTTTTCTTGGTGATAAATAAAGCCACCGCCACCGGTATTATTGTCTAAGGGCCAACCAGTGAAATGTTGTACTAAACCGCGTTGGTGTTTCTGGGGGGCAATTTCCCAGAGCTCTTTGAGACCAAGACCAAATTTTTGTGGTTCACGATTTTTGCTAAGATTAAAATGTTGTATCAGTTGTTTTGCAATTGAGCCGCGGGCGCCTTCCGCAATCAGAGTGTATTTTGCCAATAAAGCCATACCAGGCATATAATTTTTTCCAGGGGTTCCATCTTTGTTAAGCCCCATATCACTGGTGAGAACACCAATGATAGCTCTGTTATCTTTTTGGATGATGGGTTCTGTTGCCGCAAAACCAGGATAGATTTCAACACCCAACGCTTCAGCTTTTTTGCTTAGCCAGCGGCAGACGTTCCCAAGAGAAACGATATAACATCCGTTATTTGATAAGATTTTGGGATACAAAATATTGGGTAATAGTGTCGCTTTTTGAGGCTTTAGAAAAAAAAATTGGTCCTGGGTGACCGGGGTTGTGAAGGGATGGTCGTTGTCATTTCTCCATTCTGGTAAGAGTGTATCGATACCAATGGGGTCAACAACTGCACCAGAGAGAACATGTGCACCAACTTCGGTTCCTTTTTCAACAATTGTGACAGAAAGCTCAGGATTAATTTGTTTAAAACGAATTGCAGCAGAAAGCCCTGCAGGTCCTGCTCCGACAATGACTATATCAAACTCCATACTTTCACGTTGGTCATGCAGAAGTGCTTTCATGGCTTATAAAGCTTTCTCCAATTCTGGAATAATTTGGTGGAGATCACCTACAAGGGTGTAATCGGCAATTTGCATTATAGGAGCTTCTTCATCTTTATTAATGGCAACAATAATTTGTGCATCCATTATACCGGCTAAATGCTGGATTGCACCGGAAATGCCAACGGCGATATAGAGTTCAGGGGCAACGACTTTTCCTGTTTGTCCAATTTGCCAATCATTGGGAGCATAGCCTGCATCCACTGCTGCGCGGCTGGCACCTAAAGCAGCATCTAATTTGTTTGCAAGAGGAAGAAGAAGAGCCATAAATTTCTCTTGAGAACCAAGACCACGCCCGCCTGATATAATAACACGTGCAGAGGTAAGAGTAGGACGATCACTTTTATTGGTTTCTGCTTTTACGAAAGAAGAAAGCTTTGGATTGGGAGCTGGTGTTATAGTTTTAATGGGAGCAGAATTATTTTGGGAAGGCGTTGGGGTGAAAGAAGCGGTGCGAACTGTTATAATCTTTTTATAATCATTGGTGCGTACAGTTTCAAATGCATTGCCTGCATAAATTGGTCGTTTGAAGGTATCTGGTGAAAGAATAGCGGTAATATCTGAAATTTGCATAAGATCAAGAAGAGCTGCTACGCGCGGCATCACATTTTTCCCAGTACTACTGGATGCTGCCATGATCACATCATAATCATTTGCTAGCGTGAGAATTGTATCTGCCATAGGCTCGGCAAGTTGATGGGCTAAATAATCTGCTTTTGCAATAAGAACTTGCCGCACACCATTAAGTTTAGCACTGTTTTCCGCTATCGTTTGAATTTTTTCTCCGCAAACCAGAATATCGATATCATTACTGAGTGCGCGTGCAGCGGTGAGCGTTTTTGCTGTTTCTTCTGTATTATAATCAGCCAATAAAAGAATTTCCATCAGTTTTTGCCCTTTTATGTGAGTGTTGCTTTTACTCTAGTGGTGAAAATATTAAATGCAGTTCTTTTGTTTTAGGGCTCTGACAAGCTCTACTACATTCGCCACTTTAATACCGGATTGACGGGGTTTTGGCTCTTCAACGCTTAAAACTGTTAAGCGTGCTTTCGTATCGACGCCAAGATCAGCAAGAGATTTTTGTTCAATAATTTTCTTTTTTGCTTTCATGATATTGGGGAGAGAGGTGTAACGCGGTTCATTGAGCCGTAGATCGGCGGTCATAACCATGGGAAGGGGAAGACAAAGGGTTTGTGTTCCATTATCAACTTCACGAGTAACTGTAACATGCCCATTTTCTATGTTAAGATGTGAGGCAAAAGTTGCTTGCCCCCACCCAAGAAGAGCAGCGAGCATTTGTCCTGTTTGGTTGCTATCGTCATCAATTGCTTGTTTTCCTAAAAAGACCATGTCGGGTTTTTCTTCATCAACAATGGTTTTGAGAACCTTAGCAATTGCTAAGGGTTCAAGTGTTTGATCCGTTGTGACAAGAAGTGCGCGATCAGCTCCCATTGCAAGTCCTGTTCGTAGAGTTTCTTTGGCTGCTTCTGGGCCAATTGAAACAAGAAGAACTTCTGAAATTTTACCGGATTCTTTCTGGCAAATGGCCTCCTCCACGGCTATCTCATCAAAAGGATTCATAGACATTTTTACGTGAGACAGATCAACGCCTGTACTATCGGGTTTGACGCGTATCTTGATGTTATAATCAACAACACGTTTGACAGCGACAATTATCTTCATAATGATCCTCTTTGTTTTTATGATCACAAGTTTATAGCAATCTTCATAAGAAACCAAATTGTTTAGAATGAAGTCTCATTTATAATTTGTGTTCTCTTTCATATAAGCTTTTTTACGTTTACTTGTACTTTCTCGTCGTCATTTTCAATCTTCATATTTTTTCATTGCCATAGTTGCCTTATTTGCTTGAATAAAAAGTAAAAAAATCAATCTGTCTTGTGAGAATATTTTTTTATTTTCTTATGCTTTGTTTATGATGGTGCAATAGGTTCTTTATGCAATGAAAAATTAAGTGAAAAAGACAAAAATGGGGGATGATTTTGCTCTTCAAATCTTGAAGACAGAAAAATTAAAGATCTTTCTTTCAAATATTTTGGATAAAGATTAGGGGAAAATATTTCTAACAAAAAAGTTTTTGGGAATTCTTAAAGCTCTATTTACTAAAATAGAGCACACTTTCTCATCATTTGTTTCGATTCTTTTTAAAATGGTTAATGAGGGGTAGGCGTTTGTGAATACGAAGGGTCATACGATCGACCAAGAGACCAAACAGGTTAGGAACGATAAAGTCTTTTCTTTTGTTGAAAAAAAAGAGAGAATGGATACTCCTGTAGAAGTAACGATGTCGGATATTGCTCAAAAATTACGCACCGTTTATGCACAAATGCAAATGAAGCATTCGCCTCGTTCTTTAATGCAGCAGAGTTCTGTAGAAGAGCATTTTAAATCTTACTTAGATGATATTAGTCGGGCCATTTTGGCTGAACATTATATACGTCGACAAAGAGAAAAAAAGCTTTTCCAGTCTTTAGAGCAGATTAAAACAATTGTTCAAAGTTTGCAGAGTGAAAAAAAAAGTTTAGAAGAAGCAGCGCTAACACAACAGGTGTCTCGTTTAAAATCACCTGATTCTGTTGTACAAAAACTTGCTCATATGGAATGTGAGGGAAATCAAGAACGCTTATTCCTTCAAAAGGTACAAAATTTTTCGAAACAAAACGGCATAACTCCACTCCAAGCAAATGTTGAAAATACGTTGCAGCAAGAAAATAGAAGCTCTTTGCCCAGTGATGCTCTGAAATCTTTCTTTAAAAAGGATGAGGGAATAGTAAAGTGTGCTGTGATAGAAGAAAAGGGTATGATGGGTGCTCAGGCATCTAATCATTGCATTGAGAATGATTTTTCTTCTTTAAAGACGCAGTCTCGGGAACATGTCTCGTTTTTATCTTATTTGGTAAAAAAAAGTGTTCTTTGTTTTTTAACCGTTGTATTTGTGGGTGCTATAGCGTTATGTCTTTATAGCTTTTTAAAAGGAGCTCGTTTTTTTTAATTTTTATGATGTTGATGTTAATAGACGTGAAATGTATTGCGCATTCGTGTTTATGCGAAAGCTATAGTAACTAAAATTATCCTTTTAAATACGCAACAGAGATTATTGGAAAAGAGTATAATTGGAGAAAGATTCTCTAATTGTTAAAAAACATCAAATTATCTTGAAGGTTCTGTAAGTGAGTATTTATTTACCAATTGCTGAAATGTCACTCAATATGCTGATCTTGATTGGTATGGGAGTCGTTGCTGGTTTTTTTTCAGGCCTTTTTGGAATTGGTGGTGGGTTTCTCATCACACCGTTATTGATTTTTTATAATATTCCTCCTGCTATTGCTGTTGGAACAGGTGCTAACCAGATGATTGCGTCATCTGTAACAGGAGCAATTACACATTTTAGAAGACGTACGCTCGATATTAAACTTGGTATTCTTTTGGCGATTGGAGGAGGGGGTGGTTCTTTAATCGGGATTCAGGTTTTCTCTGTTTTGAAAAAGTTAGGTCAATTAGACTTAATGATTTCGCTTCTTTATGTGATTCTTCTTGGAAGTGTAGGAAGCTTGATGATCATTGAAAGTTGGTATGATATGATGCGCAAGCGTAAGGCAGGAAAGACCAATATTCGTCTTGCTGGTCGACATAATTGGATTCATCGCTTACCTTTAAAAATGCGTTTTCGGACATCTATGATATATGTTAGCATCATTCCAGTTTTAGGGATTGGTCTCATTGTGGGGTTGTTGTCTTCTATTATGGGAATTGGTGGGGGGTTCTTTATGATACCAGCATTGATTTATCTTCTACGTGTTCCAACCAGTGTGGTGATTGGGACTTCACTTTTTCAGATTACATTTGTGTCTTCTTTCACGACAGTTTTGCAAAGTATGACTAATCAGTCCGTTGATATTGTCTTGGCTTTTTTATTAATGCTTGGCGGAAGTATTGGCGCGCAATATGGAACACGGGTTGGACGGAAGTTAAAGGCTGAACAATTGCGTATGGCACTTGCATTTTTAGTGTTGATTGTGTGTATGCGTCTTGCTTTTCAATTATTTATACGCCCTGATAATCTTTTCTCTCTGGATATTCTTATGAGATAAAAATGGGTAGATTATTTTCTTTATACATCATTGCAGGTTGCTTTTGTTTTATTTCTTTTTCTACATGGTCACATGTTGGGACGCCAGCTACATTCATCGATCAAGTTGACCACGAAACTGTCCAAATTATCGTAACAACGAATACGATTACTGTGGATGCAAATTTTGCTGGTCGTGATCTTTATATTGCTGGTGTTTTGGAAAATATTGATCCGTTATATTCTCGACAGAACCGTTATGATATTGTTGTAAGCTTAGAGGGACAAGATCGGACAATGGTGATGCGAGAAAAAAAACGCAATGCCGGTGTATGGGTTAATACAGATTCTCTTATTTTTAAAAAGGTTCCACTTTTTTACTCTATGGTCACAACGCGTGAAATTGGCGATATTACGAGCATTGAAGATTATAAACGCTTGGGGTTAGGATTACTCTATTTGCCATTGCAGACGGATGAACAAGATCAGAAAAAAATACAAATCTTTCGCGATGAACTTATAAAGTTGCAAAAAGCTAAAAGCCTTTATTATGAAGAAGTAGGTGGAGTTCGTTTTGGTTCTGACACACTTTTCACAGCACATTTTCGGTTGCCAGCAAATATCCCGGTTGGACATTATAAAGTTCGTGCTTATCTTTTTCGTGATGGACAGTTTATTGATAGTGCAACAACGACTCTTGAAATTGTTAAAGCACATATCGCTTATACAATTTTTTATGCAGCGCACAAGTATCGTTTTTTATATGGTATTGTTGCAGTGATTATTGCTATTACTACAGGATTTTTATGTCGTTTGATTTTTCGAAAAGATTAACGCAAGGAAAATGTTAAGGCTTTTATTTTTTATGAAAAATTCGTAAGATAAGAAAAATAGGCACAACAATAATAGCTCCCGTCATAGTTATATGGAAGAAATTTGTAAGCGTTATAAATCCTGCTTCCCATAGTGATTTAAAAAAATCTACTATTTTGTGTATGAGGTTTCGGGGTGTCCATCCCAAAAAATTCATTACGACGCCAATGAAGAATGACAGGATAAGCAATTTTAGACTAACGCTGCTTAATTTTCTTCCAAGAAACGCACGAAAAGAATCTAATAATCTTTTTTTCCGCTTCATTTTAATATACTTTCGAAGATCGTGTTTCTTATTGTATTATCATAGTGCAGCGATGTTACTATCATAAAGCAAAAACATTTTTTTATTTTTTCTTACTTTTTTGAGTTTATCACCTTTATTCTGATTAACGGTGCTGGTTTTTGAAATATGCACATGTTTTATTGCATTGTTGCGATATTTTCATGGCGCTTCTTTTATTAAATGAAGGGAGATCCTTTCGTTTCTGAGAATTTGTAGAGAAATTTTATAACGTTTCGATATTTCGCATCAGAGTGAGAGTTTTAGTATATTGAAGATTTTGTAACGAACTTATTATTGTCGTGTATAGAAATAATATTTCAAAACAGTTTACTTAAAAAAAGACTATCTATTCTAATAAGGGTGTGCTTATATAGGTATTATATTCAGATATTTCAACCTTAGTGCATTGAAAAGATCTTTTTTTCTGAAAAAATATAAGCAATGAATTGAGTGTTGTTAAAGGAGCAAAGATATTTAAAATACGATATTGAAAAAAGTTTTGTTATGTATGTCCGCGTGAGGGAATATCAGAGGTTTGTGGTGCTCGTGCTCCTTTTATTTGGAAATAAGATATAATTAGAAGTCGTTATTTAGCGGGGGATTATGGAAAAATTCAAAATTCCTTTTGCAGAAGGGGTAGAGGTGGTTGACGTTGGCCGATGGGCAAAATTTTCTGTTTTATGAAATATCAAATTATTATGAGACTCTTTGTTATTAAGGTTTTTGAGCTAACGGGGGATAGTCCTTTGATGGCATAAAAACGCTAGAATAAAGAAGGGACAAGCTTGCCTGATAAGAGAGAAAAAATCTTTGTTTTATAGCTTTCAATGGTAGACGTTGTAATATTATCAATAGATTTGTGATGGGTTATGTCATTCATCATATATTAAATTATTTTTCGGTGCATATTGGGGCTTGTTAAGTATGGACAGGAGGAAAGGTTGGTAAGTGGTGCTGTTTTAAAATTTTAATACTTTGTTTTAGGGGCCTATGGATCGTCTAACCTTATTATTAAGCATGTTCTTGTTGCGTGGGAAATTTATATAATAAACTTTATTTAAAAGGAAAATTTATGAACTTGAAGAAAAAAATATTGAAAAATAGCGGTTCTCTTGTTTCTGCTCTTATTGCACTGGGGGTAGTTGTACAACAGGCTTCAGCAAAAACACCTAGCGATACCCTTGTGATGGCTTGGAATCTTGATGCAATCAGTACGTTTGATCCTGCGCAGCTCAATGATGTTTATGGAAGTGAAATTATCGACAATGTTTGTGATAACTTGGTGAGTACTGCGACAGATGATCCTGCTAAAATGGTTCCTGCTTTAGCAACACATTGGGATGTTTCAGGTGATGATCACAGTACGGTGATTACCTTTCATTTGCGTGATGGTTTGAAGTTTAATAATGGCAGATCAGCCAATGCCAATGATCTTGTTTGGGGTATGAAGCGGATTGTCAAATTGAAGATGAGTAATGCAGCAATTTTTAATGAATATGGAATTACAGAACAAAATGTTGATGATGCTTTGCAAGCTCTTGATGAGAAAACAGTGGTGATGAAATTTGATAAGCCTTATCCAGCAGAGCTCATTCTTAATAATATTGTTGCGAGTCGTGCAACAGCTTTGCTTGATCGTAAGACGATTATGAAACACGAAAAAGATGGCGATTTGGGAAATCAGTATTTGAAGAGTCATGCTGCTTGTGTTGGTCCTTATCAGTTAAAAAGTTGGCGCCCTGGAGAAGCTCTTTTGTTGCGTGCAAGCTCTCACTATTGGGGACAAGCACCTAAACTGAAGCAGATTTTAATTCGCCATGTTGCGGAGCCAGGAACACAACGCTTGTTGTTGCAAAAACATGATATTGATGTTGCTCGTAATTTGACACCTGAAGATCTTGCTGATCTGCAAAAAACAACAGATGTTAAAATCAAGGAAGTGTTAGAACCATCCATGATGTACTGGGGATTCAATATGACGAATCCCATTTTTGCTAAGGAAAAAGTACGCTTGGCGATGCGTTATCTCATAGATTATGAAGGTCTTGGCAAGAAGCTTCTTAAAGGGATTGGTATTCCACGGGCAAGTTTTATTCCTCTTGGCAATCTTGGGGCTTTGGATGAAAAAGAAGGACAACCCTTTAAGCTTGATATTGCAAAAGCCAAGCAGCTTTTAGCAGAGGCTGGCTATCCAAACGGATTTGAGGCAAATTTTCTCGTGTCAAATTCTCCTTATACTTTGTTACTTGCTCAGTCACTTCAAGATAGTGCTGCAAAGGCAGGAGTGCGTCTTAAAATTGAGCGATTGGCAGGTACACAGTTGTTTTCCAAACTTTATGCCCGAGCTTTTGATACAATTTTTGTCGGATGGAATAATGATTCTGCGGATCCTCATACAATGGCTTCACGTCTTGTTTATAATCCAGATAATCGGTTTGAGGCAAAAAATACAGCTTATCCTAGTTGGCAGTATGGGTATTTTGATGCCAAGATGAATCAAAAAGTTGAAGAGGCGTTGTTTCAAAAAGATCCGCAAAAACGGGCGCAGATATATGCTGATTTACAACGTGAATTGATGCAAAAAGGACCTTATGCGTTTATCTATCAGAAATATACTGTTATCGCGATGACGCCTGATATCAAAAAGTGGGTTTGGAATAGTGCGCCACATATTTTTTATAGTAAAATTGAAAAATAAGCGTGTCTTCAATGCCGTTCAATAGATAAAGGACATCGTCATGATATATTCGGCGTATTGTATAAATTTTCAAGCTTTGCAATACGTCGAAGATCATAGGTAATGCGTGATATATTGTTGAATGTCTTTTCATAACATTCGTTTAAAGAGGTTTTTCATTCTCATTAGAGGTGTGTTTGTGTGGATGTTAAGATTGAATATTTCAATTTCTCTGAATTAGAAAGTGGTCAATTTATTTGTTAAAAACTGAGTATAACATAAAAGAACTAAGAGCAACAAATGTCGCGGAATGTAGTAGTGCTAAAGGTGCAGAGGTTTTGCGATGTTAAAGGAAAGTTTTGTTATGGGTGGGTACACAAGAGATATCAGTTTTTTATGGTGTTTATATTTTCTTTTACTTTAAAAGATGATGAGATGCCAATTAGAGGGCGTTATTTTATGGGGAGTGATGAAAAAAATCAAATTTTCTTTTGAAGAAGGAATAAAAGTTGTTGCACTTAGCAAACTAACGAATTTCCCTGTTTTATGAAATCGTCAAATTATTATGAAGGCTCTTTGTTATTAAGGTACTTGAGCCGAAAGGGGTAGTTATTTGATGGTATACAAAACGCTGGAAGAAATAAGAGACAAGCTTGCTTAACAAGATAGAAAAAATACTGGTTTTATAGTCTCCAATAGTAGGCGTTATGGTATCGTGAATAAGCTCTCTGTTGTTGGTGAGCTTTCATTGTATATCAGAGTGTTTTCCTTTTGTATGTTTTGGTTTGGCTTATAAATGTAGACAGGAGGAGGCATTGGCAAGAGCTGCTTGTTCTTGAAGGTTTTAAAGTTTGGTCTTTAGGAGCCTACAGTTCGTCTAAACTTAATTATTAAGCACGTTTTGCTGAATGGGGAATTTATACAATAAACGTTAAAAGGAAAATTCTATGAACGTGAAAAGAAAAATATTGAAAAAGAGCAGTTCTTTTGTTTCTGCTGTTCTTGCAATGGGGATGTTTGTGCAACAAGTTTCAGCAAAAACACCTAGCGATACGCTTGTGATGGCTTGGAATCTCGATCCAATAAGTACATTTGATCCTGCACAACTCAATGACCGTTATGGAGTTGAAGTGGTTAACAATATTTGTGATAATTTAGTTGTTTCTGCTACAGATGATGCTGCTAAAATGGTTCCCTCGTTAGCAAAGAGTTGGGATGTTTTAAGTGATGACCAGAGTACGGTGATTACTTTTCATTTGCGCGATGGTTTAAAATTTTATGATGGTCGTTCTGCTTATGCCAATGATCTTGTTTGGGGTATGAAGCGGGTTGTGAAATTGAAATTGTCCAATGCGGCAACATTTAATGAATATGGGATTACAGAACAAAACGTTGATGAGGCTTTTCAAGCACCGGACGACAAAACTGTGGTGATGAAATTTGATAAGCCTTATCCAGCAGAACTCATTCTTAGCAATATTTCCACTAATCGCACTGCTGCCTTACTGGATCGTGTGACACTCATGAAAAACGAACAAGATAGCGATATGGGAAATCGATATTTGGCAAGCCATTCTGCTTGTGTTGGTCCTTATCAGTTAGAGAGTTGGCGTCCTGGAGAAGCTCTTTTATTGCGAGCAAGCTCCAATTATTGGGGGGAGGCGCCTAAATTGAAGAAGATTTTAATTCGCCATGTTGCGGAGCCTGGAACGCAACGTTTATTGTTAGAAAAACACGATATTGATGTTGCACGTAATCTGATGCCAGAGGATTTGGCAGATCTCCAAGCAACAACGGATATTAAGGTTGAAAAAGTGTTGGCGCCCTCCATGATCATATGGGGTTTTAATACGACGAACCCTATTTTTGCCAATGAAAAAGTGCGTTTAGCGATGCGCTATCTTATTGATTATGAAGGACTCGGTAAGACTCTTCTCAAAGATGTTGGCATTCCCCGTGCAAGTTTTATTCCTCTTGGTAATCTTGGAGCTTTGGATGAAAAAGAAGGACAACCCTTTAAACTTGATCTTCAAAAAGCCAAGCAGCTTTTAACAGAGGCAGGTTATCCGGATGGTTTTAAGGCCAATATTTTTGCAGGAGCATCTCCTTATCCTTTTGCTTTGCCTATTGCTCAGTCTCTCCAAGACAATGCAAAAAAGGTTGGAGTACGTTTTAAAATTGAACGTTTTGTAGGTACGCAGTTGTTTTCAAAATTTTATGCACGTGGTTTTGATACAATTTTTTTCGGATGGAATAATGGCTCTGCGGACCCCCATACAATGGCTTCACGTCTTATTTATAATCCTGATAATCGTCTTGAGGCGAAAAATACAGGCTATGCGAGTTGGTGCCATGGATATTTTGATGAAACTATGAATCAAAAGGTTCAAGATGCGTTGTTTCAAAAAGATCCAAAGAAACGGGTGCAAATGTATGCTGATTTGCAACGTGAATTTATGCAGAAAGGACCTTATGCTTTTATCTATCAGACATATGTTTCTGTAGCGATGGCACCTGATGTCAAAAAATGGGTTTGGAATAGTGCACCACGTATTTTTTATAGTGCAATTGAAAAATAAGAAGGTATCAAGGTTTATAAAATATAAAAAACATGATCATGATATATTTGATGTATTGCAAAGCTCTTTAACACTTTGCAATACGTTGAATTTTATCGGGAATGGATTACTATGTTGTGTAGAGAATTTTATTTCAAAACGTTCTATTGGGGAGAGAGGTTATTTATCTCGATAAGTTTCACGTATATAGATATTAATATTTGATATTTCAATTTATGTGTATAAAAAAATAATAAATTTGTTTGTTGCAAAAGACAGATGTAACGAATAAAGCAAAATTTAGTGTTTCTGAAAAAATGGGGGACTTTAAAATGTTTTGGTGAGAAAAACTGTTGTATGCAGGTACGTGGGGAAACATCAAGCTACTCTTCTCATATACCTCAGGTTACATTCCTTATGACTTAAAATATGATAATCTATAGGTTCGAAGCTGTTATTTGATACGGAGTTATAATAAAGTTCCAATTTTCTTCTGAAGAAGGGTGAAAATGGGGTTACGAAAAAATTTATTCAGGATTGTCAAAATATCAAATTGTTTTGAGTTTTTTGAAGCAATGAGAGTAGCGCTTTGATGATACTTTTTAGAAAATCGCAAGAAGAAACTTGAAGAAGAAATCTTTTTGATGAAGCAAAGAAGAGTTTTGGTCTGATATGCTCTGAATTATAAGTGCCGTGATATCGCGTGCTATCTTGCGTGATAGCTTTATTTTAATCAGATCGTTTTGCGTTGCATATGTTCGTTTGTCCTATACGTGTTTGGGGGAATGAGCTTTTGAAAAGTGGCTGCTGCTCTTGGAGGTTTTGATATTTTACCTCTAGGAGGCGTGTTTTCTAATCATGATCTTATCATTTTTGCATGTTGTCACATGGGAAGTTATACAATAACCTTAAATCTTAAAAGGAAAATTCTATGAACGTGAAAAGAAAAATATTGAAAAAGGGCAGTTCTTTTGTTTCTGCTGTTCTTGCAATGGGGATGTTTGTGCAACAAGTTTCAGCGAAAACACCTAGCGATACGCTTGTGATGGCTTGGAATCTTGATACAATAAGTACATTTGATCCCGCACAAATCAATGATCGTTATGGTAATGAAGTTCTTGTCAATGTTTGTGATAATTTAGTCGTTTCTGCTACAGATGATGCTGCTAAAATGGTTCCCTCGTTAGCAAAGAGTTGGGATGTTTCAAGTGATGATGACAGTACGGTGATTACTTTTCATTTGCGTGATGGTTTGAAGTTCAATGATGGTCGTCCTGCGAATGCCAATGATCTGATTTGGAGCATGAAGCGGGTTGTTAAATTGAAGATGGCTACTGCGGCGACATTTAATGAATATGGTATCACAGAACAAAACGTTGATGAGGCTTTTCAAGCACTGGACGACAAAACGGTGGTGATGAAATTTGATAAACCTTATCCAGCAGAGCTTCTTCTTAGCCATTTTGCCACTAGTCGTACTCTTGCTTTGCTTGATCGTGAGACACTCATGAAACACGAAAAAAATGGTGATATGGGAAACCGGTATTTAGCAAGCCATTCTGCTTGTGTTGGTCCTTATCAGCTAGAGAGTTGGAGTCCTGGGGAAGGGATTTTGTTGCGTGCAAGCTCCAATTATTGGGGTGAGGCGCCTAAATTGAAGAAGATTTTAATTCGCCATGTCGCGGAACCTGGAACACAACGTTTATTGTTGCAAAAACACGATATTGATGTTGCACGTAATTTGATGCCAGAGGATTTGGCAGATCTCCAAGCAACAACGGATATTAAAGTTGAAAGAGTGTTAGAGCCATCCGTGATCATATGGGGATTCAATGTGACAAATCCAATTTTTGCCAATGAAAAAGTGCGTTTAGCGATGCGCTACCTTATTGACTATGAAGGACTCGGTAAGACTCTTCTCAAAGATGTTGGTGTTCCACGTGCAAGTTTTATTCCTCTTGGTAATCTTGGGGCTTTGGATGAAAAAGAAGGACAACCCTTTAAACTTGATCTTCAAAAAGCCAAGCAACTTTTAACAGAGGCAGGTTATCCAGATGGTTTTGAGGCCAGTATTTTTGCAGGAGCATCTCCTTATCCTTTTGCTTTGCCTATTGCTCAGTCTCTCCAAGACAATGCAAAAAAGGTGGGGGTGCGTTTTAAAATTGAACGTTTTGTAGGTACGCAGTTGTTTTCAAAACTATCTGCACGTACCTTTGATACAATTTTTTTCGGATGGAATAATGATTCTGCGGACCCTCATACAATGGCTTCACGCCTTATTTACAATCCTGATAATCGTCTTGAGGCTAAAAATACAGCCTATGCGAGTTGGTGCCATGGGTATTTTGATGAAACTATGAATCAAAAGGTTCAAGATGCGTTGTTTCAAAAAGATCCAAAAAAACGGGCGCAAATGTATGCTGATTTGCAACGTGAATTTATGCAGAAAGGACCTTATGCGTTTATCTATCAGACGTATCATACCGTAGCGATGACACCTGATGTCAAAAAATGGGTTTGGAATAGTGCACCACGTATTTTTTATAGTGCAATTGAAAAATAAGAGGCTATCAAGTTTATAAAATACAAAAACATGATCATGATATATTTGATGTATTGCAAAGTTCTTTAACACTTTGCAATACATTGAATTTTATCGGGAATAGATTACTATGTTATGTAGAAAGTTTTATTCTAGGAATTCTTATGAAAGATGTGTTTGTGTAGATGTTAAGATTGAATATTTTAACTTCTATTGATACAATTTTCGGGTGGGATAATGACTCTGGACATCCCCATACAATGGCTTCAAGTTTTTTACAACCTTGATAATCGGTTTGAAATTAAAAATATAAGCTGTTCTAGCTGGTGTTATGGGTATTTGGTAAAGCTATAAATCAAAAGTTTAAAGATGTTTTGTTTCAAAAAGATTCACAGAAACGGGCGTAAAGAATTGAAAAATGGTAAGTTTGTTTAGTGAAAAAACAGGTGTAACGAATGTAGCAGAATTCACTGTTTCCGAAATAGCAGGGGCTTTAAAGCGTGTTGTTGAAGAAAAGTTTGGCTATGTACGGGTGCGTGGAGAGATATCAGGTTACCGTGGTACTCATGCTTCAGGACATGCTTATTTTGCTTTAAAAGATGATAAGGCACGGTTGGAAGCTGTTATTTGGCGTGGAGTGATGGAAAAGCTCACATTTCCTCCTGAAGAAGGGATGGAAGTGATTGCTGTTGGTAAACTTACAACTTATCCAGGGTCATCGAAATATCAAATTGTCATTGAGTCTCTTGAACCAACAGGGGTTGGTGCTTTGATGACACTTCTTGAAAATCGTAAGAAAAAGTTTGTAGAAGAAGGCTTGTTTGATGAAGCAAAGAAAAAACCTTTGCCTTATATGCCCCGAATTATAGGCGTTGTAACATCACCAACAGGTGCTGTTATTCGTGATATTATTCATCGTATATCCGATCGTTTTCCGTTGCATATTTTGGTTTGGCCTGTACGTGTTCAGGGGGAAACAAGTGGGAGAGAGGTAGCTGTTGCTGTTGAAGGTTTTAATGCTCTTGCTCCAGGAGGACTTATTCCAAAACCTGATCTTATTATTGTTGCACGGGGAGGGGGAAGTTTAGAAGATTTGTGGGGGTTTAATGATGAAGCTGTTGTTCGTGCTGTTTATGCCTCTGCTCTTCCGGTTATCTCTGCTGTTGGGCATGAAACAGATTGGACTTTGATTGATTATGTTGCTGATTGGCGCGCTCCAACTCCCACAGGAGCTGCAGAAAAGGCTGTTCCTGTTAAGCTTGATCTCGAAGTGTATGTGGCGTCTCTTGGTGCCCGTTTACGCAAGGGATTGATGCGTTATTTTGATTTTCATCAACAGAAATTGCGTGCTATTATAAGAGGGCTTCCGACTGTCGATCAACTTTTTGCTCTACCACGGCGTGGTTTTGATGAAATTTCAAGTCGATTGCTGCGCGCTCTTCATGTGAGCTGCGATAAAAAACAAATTTCTTTTCATGCGCTTGCTATACGTTTTTCACCGCGTTTACTGAATACTGAAAAAGCACAACGCAATACAAAAGAATATACGGCGCGCTTTCATCGTGCTTTTGTGCGTAGTGTGGAAAAACAACGTGCCCAAATGGAGCTTGCATCTAGGCTTTTAAAAAGCACTTCGTATCAAAATATTTTAGAGCGTGGTTTTGTTTTGGCTTTGGGGAAAGATCATAAGCCTATCAAACGGTTGGTTCAGTTTCCTGAAACAGGGCAAATAAATTTACGCTTTTTTGATGGAGATATCAGTGTTGCAACACAAGAACCTGTTTTTTCTAAACGGTCAAAACACAAGCAGATAAAGTCGCCAAGCGATGATCAAGGAACTCTCTTTTAATACGGTTAATGCTATGCTTACGGAAGGTCTTCTTAAGGGAGTGGATGGAAAAGTTCGTTGCGCATGGGCTGGAACGGATCCACTTTATTGTGCTTATCATGATACCGAATGGGGAAAGCCTGTTTTTGAGGATATTCGTTTGTTTGAGAAAATTTGTCTTGAAGGTTTCCAAGCGGGACTTTCTTGGTTTACAATTTTAAAAAAACGTTCTTTTTTTCGCATTGCATTTGATCACTTTGATTTTGAAAAGATTGCTCATTATGGTGAGCCAAAGGTGAAAATGTTAATGCAGAATAAAGGCATTGTTCGTCATCAAGGAAAAATTCAATCGGTACTTAATAATGCATTGAGAGCACAAGAAATTATAACCGATTGGGGGAGTTTGTCCCACTATTTTTGGTCTTTTCAGCCACCACCATCAGAGCGTTATGAAAAGATAGACTTTCAAACACTGTCAGCCCATCCTATAACCCCTGCTTCTCTTCGTCTTTCTCAAGACTTGAAGAAACGTGGCTGGACATTTGTTGGTCCTACGATTTGTTATGCTTTTATGCAGTCCGTAGGGATTGTTAATGACCATCTTGAAGGATGTTTTTGTCGATAAATTGGCAAACTTCCTTTTGTAAGGGTAATGATCAATAAGATAATATTGAATTATTTAATAAATGTATAGATTATACAACTCCGCTGTATAAGATAATCGAAATATACAAACTATACAATATTCATGATTTTCTACTTTTGTTGGCATTAAAAACGATAAGGGTATATTTTTGAGGATGAAAAAATAGGTGCAAAAAGGAGTGATATCTTAACTGTTATGTATCTGAAGTTAGATAATAGTGATGCCTTGTATATTTTAAAGAAACATTTAGTACACCAAAGACCATTTCGCGACGCTGCTCGTGAATGGTATGATAGTAAATCCATTGTGCACTCCATCTTGATGCTTATGAAGGAGAAAATCGGCACTATCACACACTTTACGAGCTCCCAATGTTGTGCAAAAGTCTTTGGCATTTATAATGGTTCAGAAGAGCTGTTGTTCTTTCCGTTAATGATATGACCGTTATAACTAATGAATATTTTATTCCTGTTTATTGACAAATGCAAAGTGGTTTTTAGATGGGGTGCTGTTATTGTATTGCTTTACTTTGCCTGTATAACTGTTGGTTTATTTGTATATAGGTCGATTGCCCAATACTTATCTAGGCAATAAAAATGAAATGCAGCGATGAAAAATTGAAGTTAAATGACTCAAGCTGCTTGTGTTGGGTTTTATTATCTGATAGCTTCCCTCCATTAGAGAGGAATTTTGCTGCGTGTGAGCTCCAGTTTTGGGAGGATACTTAAGCTCAGACAGACTGGTATTCACTGCATTGCTTCATTGAATCTCTGTATGTTTCCGCTGGAAACGAGAGTTTTGTTGCGATATGTTGCTTTCTGTTCTGTTTTTATAGTGGTAAAGCAATTGCACACTAAAGTTTAGAAGGGTTTATATTCGTTATGTCTTTTTGGGGGGGGGGTCTAATGAATTTTGTTTTTATCAATGAGGGAATGCATTTTAGTGTGTGTTCTTTTATTTCAAGCTTTATTTCTCAAAAGATAAAGCTTGAAAGGAATGATTCTTCTCATTTTTCCTTTATCTTTGTTAACGCGTTTGATTTTGTTGGTAAAAACGTAAAACTTTTGATACTTAGTTTTCAAAAGATTAAGCAGATTTTTGTGAGGGGGTAGAGTTTTAGAAAAGATATTTTCTTATGTCGTTCTGTTATTTCAGTGCAGCTTTGATCATGTAGTAAAGATGTGTTGCATCTTGAAACTGAGTGTTTGAGGGGGCAATTATTTTTTTTAAAGCTCACTATTTTGGGGAGGCTACAAGGCTTATTGATGATTAATGGGGGACTGGTGTAGTGCATTATCATATGGAAAGAAAGGTTATGAAAAGAATGTAATGCTGGTTAGCAAAACATCTATTCATGTACGCTATGGTTTTATTGAGGCTTAAACCAATGAATTTATAAAGTGGATGACTCTGTATAGGCGATTAGAACGTATTTGTTCAATGTGTATAATTATAAATTTACCATGTGATTTCAGTGTCATTAATTGATAAAAAATAAATAAAGGGAAAATTTATGAACTTGAAGAAAAAAATATTGAAAAGTAGTGGTTCTCTTGTTTCTGCTCTTATTGCACTGGGGGTAGTTGTACAACAGGCTTCAGCAAAAACACCGGCTAATACTCTTGTGATGGCTTGGAATCTTGATGCAATCAGTACGTTTGATCCCGCCCAGAGCAATGATGTTTATGCAAGTGAAATTATCTACAATGTTTGTGATAACTTGGTGAGTACTGCGACAGATGATCCTGCTAAAATGGTTCCCGCTTTAGCAACGCATTGGGATGTTTCAGGTGATGATCACAGTACGGTGATTACCTTTTATTTGCGTGATGGTTTAAAGTTTAATGATGGCAGATCAGCCAATGCCAATGATCTTGTTTGGGGTATGAAGCGGATTGTCAAATTGAAGATGGCAAATGCGGCAATTTTTAATGAATATGGAATTACAGAACAAAATGTTGATGATGCTTTGCAAGCTCTTGATGAGAAAACAGTGGTGATGAAATTTGATAAGCCTTATCCAGCAGAGCTCATTCTTAATAATATTGTTGCGAGTCGTGCAACAGCTTTGCTTGATCGTAAGACGATTATGAAACACGAAAAAGATGGTGATTTGGGAAATCAGTATTTGAAAACTCATGCTGCTTGTGTTGGTCCTTATCAGTTAAAAAGTTGGCGCCCTGGAGAAGCGATTTTGTTGCGTGCAAGCTCTCATTATTGGGGACAAGCACCTAAACTGAAGCAGATTTTAATTCGCCATGTTGCGGAGCCTGGAACACAACGTTTGTTGTTGCAAAAACATGATATTGATGTTGCTCGTAATTTGACACCTGAAGATCTTGCAGATCTGCAAAAAACAACAGATGTTAAAGTTGAAAGAGTGTTAGTGCCAACTATGATGTACTGGGGATTTAATACGACGAATCCCATTTTTGCTAAGGAAAAAGTACGCTTGGCGATGCGTTATCTCATAGATTATGAAGGTCTTGGCAAGAAGCTTCTTAAAGGGATTGGTATTCCACGGGCAAGTTTTATTCCTCTTGGTAATTTTGGGGCTTTGGATGAAAAAGAAGGGCAACCCTTTAAACTTGATATTCAAAAAGCCAAGCAACTTTTAGCAGAGTCCGGTTATCCAAACGGATTTGAGGCAAATTTTCTCGTGTCAAACACTCCTTATACTTTGTTACTTGCTCAGTCACTCCAAGATAGTGCCGCACAGGCAGGGGTGCGTCTTAAAATTGAACGTGTAGCAGGTACACAGCTATTTTCAAAAGTAAATGCACGGGCTTTTGATACGGCTTTTGTCGGATGGAATAATGATTCTGCGGATCCTCATACAATGGCTTCACGTCTTATTTATAATCCAGATAATCGGCTTGAGGCTAGAAATACAGCTTATCCTAGTTGGAAGCATGGGTATTTTGATGCCAAGATGAATCAAAAAGTTGAAGAAGCGCTATTTCAAAAAGATCCGCAAAAACGGTCGCAAATATATGCTGATTTACAACGTGAGTTGATGCAAAAAGGACCTTATGCGTTTATCTTTCAACAATATAGCGTTGTCGCGATGACCCCTGATGTCAAAAAGTGGGTTTGGAATAGTGCACCGCGTATTTTTTATAGTGCAATTGAAAAATAGTGTGTCTTTTTAGCGGTATCAAAGCTAAAAAGAGCTTAATCATAATTGCATGATGAAAATATTCTTCCACATAAAAACTCTTCAGTTTTTTAAAGGATGAAATTGTGAGGGATGTTTGTACAGTATATGGTTGAGATTGTTTATTAAGGAGGGATGGATATAGAAAGTTATATTGGGGAGGATCTTTGTTTATGACTACAGATTCTCTGCATCCCGAATATAGATTGATATAGGAGAGAATTATTTTATAGATGCTTAGTTTGATTAAATGAAATTGATGTCTGAATGCTATGCTATTTAAAAGATGAAAGAGAAAATCACAATCACTTTGTGTGAAAAGGTAGAAGAATACAAAAGGAAGAGATAAAATGGGAAAACAAAGAATATTGAAAAAATTTTCTATTTTATTAAGCTCAATCGCTTTTTTAAATGGGGCTGTAACATCGGCATTCAGTGCCTCATCTAAAAATATATTGGTAATGGCATGGAATATTGATTCAATTAGTAGTTTTGATCCAGCGCAAACTGTTGAGGTTGTGACGAGTGAGTTATTGACGAATATTTGCAGCGCGTTAGTGCAATATGATGAGCATGATCCTACAAAAATTCGCCCTGCTATGGCAAAATCCTGGGACGTTTTAGATAATGGCAAAAGAATAGTTTTTCATCTTCGTGATGATTTAAAGTTTAATGACGGAAGGACGGCTACAGCGCAAGATCTGGTATGGTCGATGCGACGGATTATTAAATTAGGATTAAGCTATGCTCAATCTTTAATGGATTATGGGTTTACCAAAAAAAATGTTGAAACAAATATTCAGGCTCTTGATGATAAGACTTTACAATTAAAATTAGATAAACCCTATCCTATTCAGCTCATATTGACTGTTATTGGACAATCTTATGCTTCTGCTTTGCTTGATCGGAAAACAATTGAAGAACAGAGCATTAACGGTGATATGGGGAACAAATATTTAGCAACACATTCAGCTTGTGTTGGACCTTATAAATTGTTGAGCTGGTCTCCAGGAGATAAAGTTGTGTTAGAGGCGACACAGCATTATTGGGGCGATGTGCCTAAAATTAAGCAGATTGTTGTGCAACATGTAGCGGATTCATCAAGTCAGAGACTTCTTTTGGAAAAAGGTGATGTGGATATAGTGCGTGATCTTTCTTCAGAGGATATTTTAGATCTTGAAAAAAAAGGAGGCCCAGTCAAAATTAGTCGTGTTTTGCGTCCCCAGATTATTTACCTATCATTAAATAATAAGAATGCAATTTTTGCGAATGAAAAGGTCAGATTGGCACTTCGTTATTTGGTTGATTATGAAGGTCTTGGAAAAACTGTTTTGAAAGGGATTGCTATTCCTCGGGCAACTTATATGTCTTTAGGTGTTCCAGGTGCTCTAGATGAAAAAGAAGGTTTGCCTTTTCAGTTGGATTTGAAAAAAGCAAAACAACTGATTACTGAGGCTGGTTATCCTAACGGATTTAAAGCTAATCTTTTAGTTGGAAGCCTTAGTTATATGTCGTCTGTTGCACAGTCTATTCAAGCCAATGCACGCAAAATTGGTGTTGAGCTTACAATTGAAAAAATGGCACAAAATCAATTGTTGAGCCGTGTACGTGGTGGAAATTATGATGCTGCTATTATGGGGTGGGGCAGTGCCGATCCTGATGGACATCCTGCTTCATTAAATCACGTGTTTAATCCTGATCCAACATTTACAAAAAAGCACAATATGTATTTAGCTTGGCGAGCTGGGTATTATGATGAAAACATTAATAACATGGTGATGGATGCTTTGTTTGAGCAAGATCCCAATAAGCGTATCATGCAATATCGTACTTTACAGCATTATGTGTTAGAGCATGGTCCTATGGTTTATTTATTTCAGACATATTATACCGTAGGTATGGGACCTGATGTCAAAAAATGGATTTGGAACAGTTATAGACTTTATTACAATGAAGCAGAAAAATAAAAAGAAGCATGTTATAGAGAAGGATTATAGAACATGCTTAATAAGAGGTTGTTTCGTTATATAAAAAAAGGTATTTGCTTTATGTTTTGTCGCTACAGAGGGGATTTTTATAATGGTTTTGCCACTTTCAGAGACTGAAAGAGCTGTATCAGAAAAGCAGAGAAAATTATTTTTATGGGATTTTTTATGCAAAGGATTGAAACTTCTTATTTCGGTTTTTATCACATTGCTTGGGTTGGTGACGATTACTTTTTTTCTTGGTCATCTTCTTCCTCTAGATCCAGTTCTGTCTATTCTTGGTGATAATATTAGTCAGGAAGCTTATGATGCAATGTATTATAAGCTGGGTCTTGATAAGCCGTTGATTGTCCAGTATTGGAAGTATCTTCATAATGTATTTTTGTTTGACTTTGGAGATGCATTAACTTCTGGACGACCTGTTCTAGCCGATATTATGCGTGTATTTCCTGCAACATTAGAGCTTGCAACCGTCGCTATTGTTATTGGCACAAGTCTTGGAATTCCATTTGGTGTTTTTGCAGCAATGTATCGCGATTCATTTATTGATTATGTTGTCCGTGTTTTTACACTTGTAAGTTATTCTACTCCAACGTTTTGGCTTGGATTAATGGCGTTGTTAATATTTTACGCCAAGCTTGGTTGGGTTGGTGGTCCAGGACGTATTGACTTTCTTTATGAATATTCTTTTGAACCAAAAACAGGATTTTTCCTTTGGGATACTGCAAGCCAAGGACAATGGGAGGCTTTTGGTAATGTTTTTAGTCACATTATTATGCCTGCTTTGATCTTAGCTTTCGGTGCTATGGCTTATATTAGCCGTATGACTCGTGGGTTTATGATTGAGCAGCTTAATCAGGAATATATCATTACTGCGCGTGTAAAGGGATTATCGTGGGCGAGAACCGTTTGGGGGCATGCCTTTCGAAATGCTGCTGTGCAAATTATTACCGTTGTTGCGCTTTCTTATGCTTTTTTATTAGAAGGGGCTGTTTTAACGGAGACAGTTTTTGCTTGGCCTGGTTTTGGACATTATTTGACAAATGCTCTTTTAGCTGGGGATATGAATGCAGTTGTAGGATGTACTTTACTTGTAGGATTTATCTTTGTCGCCATTAATTTATTTTCCGATTTGCTTTATCGCATTTTTGATCCAAGGACACGTTGAATATGACAGTAAGTAATCATCATAAATCGCAATCATCATCTTCTTTGGGTAGTTGGTTAAACGATCCTGTTCCAAACTCCATAATTCAAGCGAACATACAAAGAATTTATCATGCACTGGTTAAGTTTTTTCATAACTTTTCGGCTGTATTCGGTCTGCTTATTATTTGTATTATTATCATATGTGCATTTTTTGCTCCTTGGATTGCTACGCATGATTTTCTTAGTAATGATCTAGGACATCGGTTGCAGCCACCCTCTATGGCGCATTATTTTGGAACAGATGAATTGGGACGTGACATTTTTAGTCGCCTTATTTTTGGTTCTCGTATTACTCTTTATGTTGTTTTTCTTACAACAGTTATTGTAGGTCCAATAGGGCTTATTGTTGGAACTGTATCTGGTTATATGGGCGGATGGGTTGATACTGTGCTCATGCGCATTGTCGATATTTTTCTTGCTTTTCCAGGTTTGATTTTAGCTCTTGCATTTTCAGCCGCATTGGGACCAGGGATTGAAAATGCTTCTATTGCAATTTCAATTGCAGCATGGCCGCCAATTGCACGTTTAGCACGTGCTGAGACTTTGACAATACGTTCTTCTGATTATGTTTCTGTCGTTCGCTTGCAGGGGGCCTCTTCTTGGCGAATTATTTTGTTTCATGTTGCGCCTATGTGTATTCCTTCAGTGATTGTACGATTAACTTTGGATATGTCTGGAATTATTTTAACGGCTGCTGGTCTTGGCTTTTTAGGATTGGGAGCTCAACTTCCAAGTCCTGAATGGGGTGCGATGCTTTCTTCAGGGCGGGAGTTTATGATGACAAATTGGTGGTTGGCGGCAATACCAGGCTGTGCAATATTATTTGCAAGTCTTGCTTTCAACCTTTTAGGTGATGGTCTTCGTGATGTATTGGATCCACGCAATGGGTAATAAATTATTAGAAGTAGAAGATTTACGTATTTCTTTTCCTACAACGCGCGGCATTACAGAAGTTGTGCGTGGCGTTAGTTTTTCTGTTGGAAAAGAAAAAATTGGAATTGTTGGTGAATCCGGATCTGGCAAATCGATGACTGGGCGTGCAATACTAAGGTTAAGTCCAAAAGCAGCCATTGTTAAAGCTAAAAAAATGCGCTTTGAGGATGTTGATTTATTGGCCGCAAGTGAACCTCAGATGAGAAAAATCCGTGGGAAGCGTATTTCAATGATTTTACAGGACCCCAAATATTCACTTAATCCATTAATACGGATTGGGGAACAGATTATGGAGGCTTACTGTATTCATTATCGTGTCTCAAAAGCTGAAGCGCGGGAACGCACCATATCTATGTTAGAATCCGTTCATATTCGTGATCCTGAACATGTGATGCGTCTCTTTCCTCATGAAATATCTGGGGGGATGGGGCAGCGTGTGATGATTGCAATGATGCTCATTCCAAAACCTGATTTAATTATTGCCGATGAGCCAACATCTGCACTTGATATTACGGTCAGACGACAAGTTTTATCTGTATTAGATGAACTTGTGACAAAATCTGGAACGGGACTTATTTTCATTAGTCATGATTTGAATATGATTGCTGATTTTTGTGATCGTATTTTGGTGATGTATGCGGGCCGTGTGTTGGAAGAGTTGCCTGCTTCTGATTTGTCTCACGCTTGTCATCCTTATACAAAGGCATTGCTCGCGAGTTTGCCACGGCTTGATAATCCTGTTGAGATTTTGGCTGTTCCTGAGCGTGATCCTGATTGGTTATATAATCCTACGATTGTTAATGGTGTTGAGGAGGTTCCTCATGACAAATTATGAGAATATTATTGATGTTTCTAATTTATCTGTAACTTTTGGGCACAGGCATAAGGCCGTAACAGTTGTTAAAAATGTTAATTTTCATATTAAGCGTGGTGAAGCTTATGGTTTGATTGGTGAATCCGGATGTGGAAAGTCAACTATTTTGAATACATTGGTGGGGCTTATTCCAGATTATAGTGGAAAGTTCCTTTTTGCTGGACAAGAAGTTGAAAAGAAAAGGAGTAAGGATTTTTTACGCTGTATTCAAATGGTTTTTCAAGATCCGTATGCTTCGCTGCATCCAAGAAAAATGGTCCATACGGTTCTTTCTGAATCGCTCAAAATCCATGGGATGGATAATCAAAGAGAGCGGGTGGAGGATGCTTTAGATTCTGTCGGTTTAGATTCTTCATTTCTTTATCGTTATCCTCATGAGTTGTCTGGAGGGCAGCGTCAGCGTATTGCTCTTGCACGTGCTTTAATTATCGAGCCAGAAGTTTTATTACTTGATGAGCCAACATCTGCATTGGATGTATCGGTGCAGGCTGAAATTTTAAACTTGTTGAAATCATTGCGCGTGAGAAAAAAGCTTACTTATTTGATGGTATCCCATGATCTTGCTGTTGTTGCACATATTTGTGAACGTGTTGGAATTATGCATAAAGGGATTATTCTTGAAGAGCTTAGCAATGATGAATTGCGTAATCTACATGCGCAACACGATTATACAAAGGAGTTTTTTGAAGCCAGTATTGAGCCTATTGTCCATAGAGAGCAAAGAGTGTGATCGATTTTTCAAAAGAAAAAATGCATTTTTCTGTTTTAGGTTTCGAGAAGTATTTAGTATCTTTGTTGTAATAGAGAGTTTTTGTATTTTATATAGTGTGAAATTTTTCTAGTATAATTTACTGAAAGAGGGTTTAGCGGTATATTTTAAAATTCTTTTGGTAATACTGCTTTATAAATCATGCAGAGATTCATAACGTGTATTATTTTCTAATATTATTATACTGTTTTTTGATTATAAATTCATATTCAGAAGTTTTTATTGTAGAACTTTGAATGTTTAGTTTGTGAGCAATTACAGGTGATTAATGATGCCGTATTTCCCGAAAAAATTGGCCCTTTTGTAGAGTTTAGTTTTTATTGTCTTTGGTTTTTTCTGTCTTTTTTACAGTTTTAGGTTTTATTTGTCCAAAAACGCTAAGTTTTATTCTTTAAAAAAGAAGAAGCTGTTATGAAAATTTTTCAATAGTACATGAGAATGATACAACTATTTTTGTTGTTTTCTATTCTTAAAAATAGGTTCTTTGAAAGAAAAACAGATTTTATGAATAAAAAAGGCAGCATATTGTGTTGCCATTTTTGATAAAGTGTATACAGATAACAATACGTCTGTTGTTACGGTCTTGTCTTAAAACGAATAGCGTATTCTATCTGAAAAACTTGCTCCGGATATATACCAGTTTTTTAAAAGCTATTGTGGATAGCTGATTTCAATTTTGCGGTTTTGTCAATGATGGAATTGGTGATATCTCCTTTTGGATTTCATAGGATAAAAGAGTATCAAGATAAAAACCACTGTCACGCTGTATACTGCCATAGGTGGTGAGTAAAGTGACTATTTATTCAATATGCTCTTACTTGCTGTCTTGCATATCCTTTGGAGTGAAAGAAGTTGTCTATAGGTTCCTACAAGATCAAAATGTGTTGTAGATATTTTGCCCTTCTAGCGCGACAAAATTAACAGCTCCTTGTAGAGCAGCATAGCGAAGATTAGCACTGCTATAACTATATTTACTAGGAGCACTACTTATCAAAAAATAAGGCTCCTATTTCTTCATAGGCGTATAAGAAGCAGCCATTCCGTTTGTCTTATTCTTTCTCCAAGACAGATGTTCGCATATTGGCTAACAGTTGCACTTTGCTTAGCCATATCGGCCAATCCAGCATACAAGAGAGCACTGAGCATGATCAAATAGCTTGTATTCATGGCACGATGGTTTTTACTTTTGAGTCGCTATCAAGCAGTACTGGTTGTAAGCGAAAATCCCAGAAATCTTTATTTTTTCCTAAAAGGTTTTGTTCAGTATTTGTTTTACTGTGGTTTGATTTTGGTCCATAAGCTTTCAGTATATATTTATAAGGTGAACCACTTATTGTGATATAGTCCTGTGCAAGTTTGAAAGAGTTTTGATTTACTTTCCCAGAAACTTGAATGAGTGAAAGACCACGCACACTGGTAAGAGCAGAAGTATCTGCTTTAATATTGTTCTTTTCTAAATGTCCAGTAATATAAACCAGTGTAGTCCCTGAAACATCACCATCAATCAGAAGATGGTCAGCTTTTTGTTTGTTTATGGCAGTGCTATCACTCCATTCGACGTTGAAATGAATTTCTGCTTTTCCTTTAGCATTGTAGACTTTTTTAGTATTTGGTCTGCCAGATCCTATGTGCAACGTGTGATAATGATCTTCTGTTGGCTCTCCAAAAACAATAGAGCTGTCATTGATGTTAAGGACAGAAACATCAGAACGCGATCTTTGAGCAATATCAAGCAGTTTTTCGCTCTGGCTTTTTTTATTTGTACTTGTTTTCAATGTCCATTTCGTATTGTTTTGCAAATCAAAGATTGTTTTGAATTTTTTTTCGGTGTTCACTTTGCCGTCTAAGATGGAGTGATTGGCGTTTAGTGTAAAAGTGAAATCATTTTTTTTCGTTGAAGCTTCGGTTACTAATAAAACATTGGCGCGGATTTCTGAATTTTTGAGATTGGCTTTACCAATTGATTCATTTGCATTAATTCCAGTACCGTTTTTAATGTGAAGTTTTGTATTGGTTAAATTGATTTCTGATGTTTTATTCTTCTTAGATTTTCCAAATATCATACCTCTATCTTCTGCTGTTGCAGAAACATTTGTTACATCAATATGTCCATTATTATTTACAACAAATGCACTATTTTCGGCAATCACTGTTCCTCCGATCATTTTAATCATCCCGCCATTTTCTGAATAAAGTCCGACCTCAGCATTTTTAATCGTTGTATTGCCATATAATTCAACTAAACTGCTAACATCTTGGCTTTCCGCACCGAATCCGTTGCTATCTGCTGTTATTAGAGTAACATTCGTGGCTTTAATACGCCCACCATTTTCAGCAGATAATGCAGTAGTTTTACCTTGTACTGTTCCTCCCGTTACGGTAACGATGGATTTTAAGTCTTTTGCATAGAGTCCAGCGTTGTCAGATGATGTAATTTGAGCATTATCAGTTAAAGTAATGGTACTGCCGTTTATAGCAGATATTGCTGCACCTTTTGCGTTAAATGATCCTCCAGAAACGGTTATTTGAGAACCATTATCTGAAATTATGCTATTGATTGCTTGCGGAACGGTTACATTTTCTAAAGTAATGGCACTCCTTCTTGCATTTATTGCATTGATTAGTAGTGCATCGCCCTTACTATTTAATATCGTTACATCTTTCAGTTTGTTATTGCTCTTGTTTTTTAACAAGTGAACGCCTGCTTCGGAAGCAGTAATAGTTCCTCCTATCATTTTGATTGTGCTATCGTTTTGCGCATCAATTCCGATTTTAACGTCACTGATCGTTGTATTTCCAAGCAATTCGATCACACTGTTAGAGCCAGAGGAAGCTGCACCAGCAGCTACACCACTGCCATTATTAGTTGCTTTTAAAGCAACATTTGTAACCGTAATATGGCCACCTATGTCTGCTTCTAAGGCGGTATATTTTCCTGTCACGCTTCCTGTTGTCATTGTAATCGTGGATTTTGAGTCTTGTGCATAGAGGCCTGCTTCATCATGTGACGTAATTTGAGCATTGTCCGTTAAGGTGATGCTGCTGCCATTTTGAGCACATATTGTTGCATAGCTTGAATCAAATGATCCTCCAGAGATTGTTATGTTAGAACGATTATTTGCAATTACGCTGTTGCCTGTTTGAGTCACTTTTACATTTTTTAAAGTGAGTCCACTTTCTTTCTCTAGAAGTATTCCTTTGCCTGAATTTTTATCTTGACCGGTTGATATTATTACATTTTCTAGTTTACTTTCGGGGCTCTTACTGTTCACGAAGCCAACTCCAGTTTTAGAAGTTGTAATAGTCCCCCCAATCATTTTAATTACGCCACCGTTACCTGCCACAAGCCCAACAGCAGCATTCTTAATCGTTGTATTGCCATATAATTCAATCATACTATTAGCGCTATCAACTCCTGCGCCTATTGTAGGAACATCCGTGACCTTGCCCCCATGTTCATTTGTTGTTAGAGCAACATCCGTGACCTTAATATGTCCACCGTTTTCTGCGATCAACGCTAATTCTCCGGTTACTGTTCCTCCAGTCATTGTGATGGTAGAATGTACACCATTTGTATAGAGTCCTTTGCTATTCGATGATGATGATGTAACTTGAACGTTGCCTTTTTTACTACTAGTTAAAGTAATGTTGCTGCCATTTCCAGCGTATACCCCTACGTTTTTTCCCTCAAATGATCCTCCAGAAACTGTTACTTTAGAATGATTATTTGCAACTATGCCACTTTTTGCCCGTGTAACTGTTACGTTTTCTAAAGTGACGTTACTTTCCTTGTCGGCACCTATTCCTGTGATTTCAGGGTCTTTATCGTTACTGCTCGATATTTTCACATTTTCTAGCTTGTTTCCATCGCTCTTGCTATTATAGAAACCAGCGCCGGTTGCAGAAGCTGTAATGGTCCCTCCGATCATTTTAATCATTCCACTGTTTTGTGCATGAAGACCGATTACAGCATTCTTAATTGTTGTATTCCCATGCAATTCAATCATGCTGTTCGGACCGCCGGCGACAACTGTTCCGATTTTATCATTCGTCGCTGTTAACGCAACATCCGTGACTTTGATATGTCCACCGTTTTCTGCAACCAACGCCATTTTTTCTGTGATTACGCTTCCACCCGTCATTTCGATTGTGGTTTTTGAATCTGTTGCATGGAGTCCAGTACCATGAGATGATGTAGTTTGAACATTATTGGTTAGAGTTACGCGACTACCATTGTAAGCAGATATTGCTGCCTTTGTGGCATCAAATGATCCTCCCAATATCGTGATTTCAGATTTATTATTTGCAGTAACGCTATTCATTGCCTTACTCACCTTTAGATTTTCTAAAGTGACTTCACTGTCTTTGTCTGCAACTATTGCAAAATTTAGTGGTGCTTTGCCTTTGCCACTTGATATTATTATATCTTTTAGCTTGTTTTCAGCATTCTTACTGTTCAAGAACTTAGCGCCAGTGTTGGAAACTGTAATAGTTCCCCCAGTCATTTTTAGTGTAGCACCATCTTTTGCTACAAGACCGAAGAAAATGCTAGAACCAGTTCCTTTAATGGTTGTACCATCCAGTAATTCAATCGCAGTGTTAGAACCTTCAGCTGTTATAGCGTGCGTATTTGTGCTTATATTGGTGTTTGTTTTTTTGTTTCCGATTATCGTCAAATGCTTGCCGATAATTTGTCCGCCTTTTTTTGCGTGAATAATTTCATAGGTTTCGTTGGAAACTTCTTTTTTACTTTCTGAAATTTCAAGATTTTTAGCTTGTGCATTAAGATGGATACCAGACAGTACAACTGCCACAATTGCTGTGCAGGATAGAAGAAATTTTTTAGGCATCAGTCTGCTCCTTTTAAAGCCCCTAACATTCATTTCCCCGCAACTTCATAAGAAGAAGTGAAAATAGATATTGCTTTTATTTTAATAACACAGCACTTGGATATTTTATTTTGCTTTTTTTGTCAAAATTAAAGTTGCATTTATATTTAAGTATGTAATAACTAAATTTATTTCGTAATGTATTTTTATCTAATTATATTTTAAAAATAAGTTTTTCATATTCATGGAAATATTATGAGGCGTTGATAGTTGCATTCATAATATTTTTATTGATTGTAAATATTCTTTTATACCAATATTCACTGGTGTATGAGTAAAGAAATGCCGGAATAAAAAAGACAGTAAAAAACGTAATGTAAAAGAGAAGAGCAGTGCTTTTACAGTTTTATATTTTCAAAAAAGAAGAGGTTTTCAATTTTTAAAGTCAATAAAGAATAAATATTTTTGTGTGTAATTTGACTTTATATTTTATACTGAGTGGGAAAAGGTGAAATTAGGGTAGATATGCGATAATTAATTGTTGTTTTCTACATTGTATATCAAATGAGTTTTTGACAGAAAAAATGAGAAAAGACTCTGACAGAGCTTTGAAGGTTCTTTGAGTGTTCAGTGCCCTCTTTGAACACATAAAATATACAGAATCTGCTGATAATCCACAATTTACGAAAGGCTACATGTTACACAAAACCCCGTTGGATGTAGCATGACATTAGGCTTCGTACTAAGTGTAAAGAGATGGAAATACATGGTACTTTATTATCTTTATGGCCACTTTTTACCATTAAATGTGCATTTTGTCAAATTGGATTTTGCAGCTAAAATTATAAAATGGCATAGGGCAATGCCCATCCCGTTTTAACGGGCGTCATCATCAACACCATTGCTGCCCTGATGGCTTTTAATATTGCTCTACGGGTGTTGCGATTTACCATAGCTTGTACACGTCTTGGTTTGTTTTTGGTGCTGATACAACTATCATGACGCGTTGGAAAAACATCATTGCCAATGCTTTTGATTTTTCTCAAGCTTGGCAAAAGTTTAAACAAGGGCTTAGCGCTGTTGGCAGGTGGTTTGGCAACGTGTGGGAGGGCTTTAAACAAAGCCTTTCCAACTTTTGGCAATGGTTGAAGAGTTTTTTTACACAGGAAAAGCTCTCGGAGAGTGCCAAGGCTGGTATGGAACAAGCTGGCGAAGATTTAGCGGGTTGGATTGTTGATGGTTTTATGGGCACCATCTCACAATTGACGGATTTTTGTAAATCTTTACCTCACCGCATTAAGGGGTGGATTGGGTCCATTGATGTAAGAGGGTTTTTGCCAAGTTTTTTGGGAGGCAAAACAACCATTCAACCGATTGCACAATTTGCGGGGGCGGGGCATGCAAGTTCCCCTTTCACAGAAGCAAAAGGCAAAGAGCGCTCCCCTATCACCCACAATCAAAATGTCACAGTGCATGTCAATGGCGCGCGTGATCCCATTGCCACCGGTCGAGCGGTTGCTCACGCCATTCAACGGGCACGCGCCAATGCATTGCATGGGGGAACAGAATGAGAGGAGGGACACACAAACTTATGTATCGCACTCAAAATGTCACAGTGCATGTTAATGGCGCGCGTGATCCTGTTGCCACCGGTCGTGCGGTCGCCCATGCCATTCAACGCGCACGCGCCAATGCATTGCATGGCGAGACAGAATGAGAGGAGGGACACACAAACTTATGTATCGCACTCAAAATGTCACAGTGCATGTTAATGGCGCGCGTGATCCTGTTGCCACCGGTCGAGCGGTTGCTCACGCCATTCAACGGGCACGCGCCAATGCTCTGCATGGCGGAACAGAATGAGGGCAGAAAGGCAATGAGGGGAGGGGCGCTATGGCTTGGGAGACACAGAGTGATTAAGAGAAACACAATGAGGGGAGGGAGTGTATGAGAGATCCTTTGATGATGTTAGGACCGCATCAATTTTATGTGGACTGGCTTAATTTCCAATCCTTTGAAGAAGAGTTTTCTGCCTCATGGGTTTGTATGGAGCGTTTTGGCAGGTCTCCCAGTTTGCAATTTACCGGCTATGGCAATGATGCCAAAACCATTCATGGCGTTTGGTTTCCAGAAGAATTTGGTGATCGGGTAGCGATAGACGCCATCACCACAACGATCAAAAGAGCAAAGCCGGTCCAGATGCTTCGTTGGATCAATGATACCACCTATAGTGTCCTTCTCCATGGACCCGTGGTGATCACCAGTATCACGAAAGACCACGACTATATCAGTTGCTCTGGTCAATCACAGCGCATCCGCTATTCCATTACGCTCTTGCCCTTTTTTAATGGGGGAAAACCACAAGGACAATACCAGGTGGGACAATACCAAGTGGACAAACTCTATGAATATACCCAAAAAGCATGTTGTTGTAGAGCTAGAGGATATGAGTCTCGATCTTATCTGTTTTCACCATGCCATGGCAGTGTTAGGAGACCGGAGGCAAGCTGGTTTACTCAAAGGCTATTTAGAAGCTACATTGGAAGCCAATCCAGAGATTGCCAAATATGGTGTGCTTTTACCGCGAGGCTTAAAGGTTACTTTACCTGAATTTGTGTTGTCTAATCCCCAAAGCATGGTGAAGCGGCTATGGGATTAATGCGTACACACCCTTTTATTATCGTCGGGGTAGGAATGCTATATTTATATAAAATAAATAGATTATATAGAAGTTCGGGAATTTTGATTCCGTTGATTCTTTTAACTTATTTTCTGCCTATCCCGAACCTTTTTAGAGCTTATTCTCGATCATTTAGTTCTAAATTTATCTTTTATTTTCTCTTCTTTCAGATATTAAGAAAGATGGCTGTGAGAGAAGGAATTGTGTTAGAGATCTGCTAAGGTTATTGTGTTTCAAAGGTTGCTTTTTAACACCTTTTGAACTATATTACCACCTTATTGTAAGGTAGGAGTATAGTCATGGCTACAACTGTTAAACTGTCTGATGATCTCATTAATGAGGCTAAGCGTTACGCGTCTGTTTATAGCCGCTCGGTTCCTAAGCAAATTGAATATTGGTCGCGTATGGGCAAAATAGCCGAAGAAAATCCAGATCTCTCCTTTCAATTTATTCAAGCAATCTTACTTGGACAACAAGAAAATGCAGATGGCGATGTAACAGCATTCGAATTTGGCTGAATCTATGCAAGTTTTACAAACCCATTCATTTAAAAAAACTGTCAAAAAACTGCATGCCAACCAAAAACAAGATCTAGACCAAGCTGTTCGCGTCATTATGAAAACGCCCACCATTGGTCAAGCCAAAACAGGTGATCTTTCTGGTGTTTTTGTCTATAAATTTAAAATGGCCAAGCAATTGACGCTGCTTGCTTACAGCTATGAAGATCACATGATTACTTTGACCTTGTTAGCTCTTGGCTCTCATGAAAATTTTTACCGAGATCTTAAAGCATAATATATTTTACAACTTGATAGAGGCACACAGCATTAATTTTACTAAAGTTCTCCAGTGCTAAAGGTATTAAACCAAAATTTATAGACATGATCAAGCTATATTGGGCAGCTAATTGCGGCATAATATTTTTAGCTAAACCGATTGGAGGACTTTGCAGCAAAGGAGTACTGCACTCATCTGCTATTACATACCTCTAACTTGAGTTAAAAACAAAGCTCTTCCGTACACCCCAACAAATGGCTTTGTCATGATAGAACTTTACTAGATTAGAGATAAGTCAGTAGCATCTGTTATAAATTTAACGCTTCGCACTTTCCTCGGTAAATTCAAGCCGCAAAATACTAAATATAACTAAGTCCTATAGCTCAATGCGCACATAATCATGCATGGTGTTTCTACGCTCAACAAGTTACACCTCAGTTCTCTTGCGCAAATACGAATAAGAAGGGTTTAATTTGCTAATTTTAGCTCAGTCTTAAGTACAACGTCTGGAAAGGCTACACGTGCCTGCTGCATCAACGTAATATTAATGCCATAGAAAAATCCCTTACTATCTGCTATAGCTTCATAAGGATTGCCTATAATGTAAAAAATGAAAAATAATATAAAATAAATTTACAAAAATGATTGACCAGGATATTAAAGCACGATAACGATTCATGCAATGCAAATCCGCAAGAGGAGATAAGGTATTGCATTTTAATTGAAGGTTTAGTTTTTAAGGAAAGTAAAAGCCTTATCCAACTAAGGCTCCGTGGGGAGGGGGCCATTATATGCAAGAACAAACATTTGTAAATTATAAGAAAAATGCTTATGAATTGGGCGTGGAGCGTTTACGCTCTATGGAATTGGTCGAGACTCCTTCAATTCTTGAAGAAATGGCCGATGTTGCCCCTGATCTCGCAAAATTCATCATCTCTTTTGTGTATGGAGAAATTTATGAGCGACCTCACTTAACAAGCCGTTAACAAGCCGTATTCGGCAGCTTGCCACCGTTGCCATCTGTGCAACTCTCGGTAATGCAAGACGGCAACTCAAATTCCACCTTACCAGTGCTCTTAATATTGGGTGTAGTCCTGCTGAGCTGATTGAAGTAATGATACAGTTGGCACTTTATGCAGGGTTTCCAGCAGCCTTAAATAGTGTTTTTGCTGCAAAAGAGGTCTTTGATGAAAAGCAACTAGACTTCATATCTAGTTGCGGCTCGCCATTAGTATGCGAGGATCGCTACGAATCTGGACTGAAGGCACTAGAACATATTGATGGCCCCGATGGACAAATGATTATTAAGACACTGGGTAGCATTGCTCCAGACTTAGCTCGTTTTGTTGTTGAGTTTGGGTTTGGTGATATCTACACACGGCCTATCCTCAACTTCTTTGAACGGGAAATTATAACGGTGGCAGCGTTAGGAACGTTAGGAACTGCGATTCCACAGCTGAAGCTGCATATACAGGGTCTGCTTAATGTAGGTGGCACGCCCGAACAGGTGATTGAATTAGCAATTCACATTGCTCCTTATGCAGGCTTTCCTGCAGCGATTAATGTCGTTGAAATTGCTAAAGAAGTTTTTGCCTCACGCAAGGAGACATAGAGAAATTTATTTGCCAGCAACATCATTATTATCAAAAGCGTGATACTTACGAATTTAATTTTTTTCTTAATTTCAAGGAGAATTTAATGTCTACACCGTATCTTTTAATTACAGAAATATATCCTAAAGAAAACCAAACTCTTACAGTAGCTAAGAAATGGAGGCAGATCATAGCAGAAAAATCTGAGCAGCAGGCTACGGTGTTTGTATCTCTTGATAATAGGACTGTTCTGCAGTTGAGAGCCTTGCCCTCATTAAAACAGATTGAGAGCTTGCCGGGGATATGGGAGCTTGAATTAAAATTATTGGGAGAAGATCTTGTGAACGACTTTCGTCGTCAACTTTTGACCTATGTTGAATCGGTAAAAGTGCTCAAGCAGTCTTTGCCTAGCACACCGTATCTGCAGCTGCGTCATATTGAGGTTCCTCCAAGCCGTTTTACCTCCTACCGCCAATGGCGAGACAAAACCATTTTTGACGTAGTACGCAAGGCATCTGAGGTTGAAGAGTTTATTGCTTATCATTCCATCATTAGTACAGAGCCGGGTGTTATGTTTCTCTCCGGTTTTTCTGTTGATCCTGAGATCTATAAGAGCCTTTTTTCTTCTCCGCGCTATCAAGAGATAATTAAAAAGGCCGGAGACGATTTTATCACGGGTGGAGAAGGTGGACTTTATACAAAAATTTACAAACGCTTTATTAATTAACAACGAACTACGGCGATAGCTGTAAAACTAAGCTGCAGCTTTTGGTTTGAGTGGAGGGTAGTGATTACTAAAAATGAGCGCTTACTCTTCTATAATATTACCGAAAAGCCATGTATGTTTTAAGTCATGTAATTATTTTGGTAAATTTTTGCTTATATTTGATCAATAACGTAGTTACCGATTTTTAAAGCCATATAATAATTTTATGAAGAGTATGTTTTTATTTCAAATAAATCAAAGAGATATAAAAAGAGAGTTAAAATTAGTTATAATTTTGAGGCAGGGAGCACAATGAAAAATACATCTAATAAGAAAATTTTTATAGTTGGCAATAAATTTCATGAATTTAGTATACATGAAAACGTTAAGACTTTTGGGGAAATTTTAGAGATGATACGTACAAATTCCTTTGCCAATTTACCTAGTAATAGTCAACTTGTTAGCGGTCAAGGGTTAACAGAAATTCAAGCTCAAGCTCTTTATGACCAAGGACTATATCCACTCGCAGCCCACGGGATTGATATTTCTCCTCTACTACAGCGTCCACTTCGCGTTAGCCGCCTGAAAAGTCATAAGCACTACATCAGAAATGCGATTATCTCTCACCCGAAACGTTTAGATGAGCATAATTTTGAATCTCACTTAATATTGGATGAACGGTCAGAACTAATGAATGATCATCAAACTGGACAACATATACAAGGTATGGTGTTGATTGAAGCAGCTCGTCAAATGTTTTTAGCAGTTACTGAGGAATATTTTATCGGAGATAACTGGACGGAGCCGTATTACTTCGTGTTAAATAGCCTGGCTGCCAATTTTACAGGGTTTGTATTCCCTCTTGACATTGTTTTTAACTATCGAATTAACTCTAGCGATATATCCAGATTATCTCGCCTTCACTTCGATATAACTATATCAGTTAACCAAGGCGACACGAGCGCCGCTACTCTTTCCTTTCAGTTTACTGCTTATCATGCAGAAAAACTAAAGAAGAATGAACACAAACAAGCGATTAAATTTCTTAACAAGCAAACAGGTAGGGACTCTGTCTCGCGGAAAGCTGAGAACCTTGAAAATGTTTATCTTGCGTAGAGGCATTATCTATGAAAACAATAATGTACGAACTAAGTTTGACTACACAAGGACCGACTTATCCCCCGAGCGAAGTAATGGATGAAAAGGGAAATTTTATTGTTATTGGACAAATCAATCGCATGAATTCCCATGGAGAACTTACCTCAGAGTGGGGAAGAGCTTTGGTATCAACCTCTACTGTAACTCCTGAATTCGGCAAGAATGCTCCCTACGATATCATAAAAGAACTTTCAGATCCTCTTTCTAGTAGTGATGCCTCTCTTGTATTACATACTCTGCCCTTACCATTACCATGCAATAATTATCCAGTAATATTTGCACCAGCGCAATGCCCCAATGCGAAAAATATTTATCTGCCAAGCTATGGCTTCCATGAAGTACCAATACCAGACGCTCGAAACCAAGATGGTAGAAAGATTACTGCGCCGATAACCCTTGAACAATGGTGTAAAGCGAAAGGATCCATGGAAGTTTCCGTCCCTAACGACCAACGAACAGGACATTTTCGTTTTGAATTTTTGGGGTTAATTCCTAACAGTCTTTACACAATTATGGCACTACGGCAACATGATCTGAATCCCCATGCACCTACACGACCTGGCCCACTTGGTCTTCCCAATATACTACTGGCAGATGCTGATGGGCATGCCTTTTATCAAGCAATATTACCCAATCCGTTTCCATCTGTGAACGATCCCTCTGCTAATCGAATAGTAAATATCGTCTTGCTTTGGATGAGTTATCAAATGAATCGAGGCGGTGCGATCGGATGGTATGGCTTAGGAGGGGATGTCCACGCGCAGCTAAAGCTCAAAAAAACAGGTTTCTGGGAATTCACAACAAAGGATTAATATTACGAATAAATCATATCCATGCTTATAAAGAACAAACAACATTATAAAGTATTTAATTTTTTTTGAAGGGAGAAATTAATAATGAGCCTTGCGTATGCATTCTTCGATGTAGATGGCCTCCTTATTCGGAGCAAGAGTATGCTCGCTTTCCACGATTTCTGGTATAAATCTTGGCTAGGTTTTTCAACCAACGCTCACCAAGAGGAATATGCAGATACTACTGCTATTTTACGTGCACACCATGATAACCAGAGTCCGCGCAGCGTAATAAACCGTCGCTTTTATGAATTTTTTGCCGGACGTGCTGTAGCAGAAGTAACAAGATGTGCAGAAACTTGGGCAAAGCGCGCGTTGATTAATCCTACTTTCTTAATCCAAGAAGTAGTAACAGAACTAAAATCCCATCATAGCCAAAAAATTGAGCCGGTCTTAGTATCCGGCTCTTTTATAGAAATTCTAGCCCCCATTGCAGAACATCTAGGTGTACCTTACATCTTGGCCACAAAACTATTGCATGATGGGCAAAAATATAATGGCCGTTTCGTCCCTCCGCAAACGATCGGCGTTGGAAAAGCGCTTGCGATTCAGGATTTTATTGAAAAACATGGTGGTGACCTTAAGAACTGCTGGGCCTACGGTGATGATATTTCCGATGAGCATATGCTGAAGCTTGTAGGTCATCCTGTCGCTGTTATTGGCGATCCTTTGCTTGAGGCGTATGCTCACAAGCATGGTTGGCGCTGTTTAAATCTACCTAAAGAATCACAAACTCTAGCATTCTCCTCTAAAAAGGTATTTCCTTTTAATGAGACGTTTTTACATGAAATATCAGTTCTTTAGTTATTCAACCTAATCACAATAAACTTTAAGGCTATCTTATTATTTAAACAATTTAATAATACTCAATACATTAAACATAATACAGTAATACATAATGCATGGCTAAAAATAAACTAGCTGAATATTAATGATTACAACTTCAGGTATAGAAAATGCTAAACGAAATGATAAAAAACACGACCGGAATTTACTCACAACAACAGAAACGTATTTTAGTCACAGGAGGCGCTCGCGGCATCGGTAAAGCAATTGTTCTAAACTTATTGAAAAATGGTCATAAGGTAGCAAGTGCAGACATCATTGACATAGAACTACCAACCTCCATCGATACGGCAAGCTTATGTAAATTGATTGTTGATATCCGCGATAAAGAAGCCATTGACTCTTCTGTCCATAAGGTTATCTCAGAATTTGGTGGTCTTGATGTCTTAGTTAATGTAGCAGGCATTTGTTATAGTGGCGATCCAGAAACAATTGATGCTCAAGAATGTGCTGAAACATTTGATGTGAATATTAAAGGAATGTTCTATATAACAGCTGCTACTTTACCCTATCTAAAAAAGGAAATTCGCGCCGATATTATAAATATTTCATCCATATGGGGTGTAGAATACAATCCTTCTTTAATTTCATATTCTTCTTCTAAATTTGCTGTAGAGGGCTATACTGGTGGGTTGCGCTTATGGGGAATGCCACAAAATATTCGTGTTTGTTCAATCCAAGTTGATAAAGTTAATACGGATTTTCGTCGCAATTTAAAAGGATTCCCAGAGAATCTTGCCAAAATGCTTCACCCAGATGACATTGCTTCCGCGGTCAACTTTATTCTTTCCTCATCTAATACCGCACAAATTTCTTCTATACGTCTCGATGCTCCACTTTGGTACCAAGTATAAGGATCTATCCAATGAAAATCACGCCCAGAATAGCTCTTGTCTTAACCCTCGTAGGAACCTTTTTTTGGGGTTCCAATTTCCAAGCCACTAAGATAGCTTTAACGACTGTTTCTCCATGGACAGCTTCTTTTGAGCGGTTTCTCATTGCCGTAATCGCCATATTTTTAATTATGATTTTCAAAGAAGGCTTGCGGTGGCATGTTTTATCGCAAAATTTTATTTCTTATATTTTCCTAGGGATTATCGGTGTGGCAGGGTTTAATGGCGCTTTATTTGTTGGCTTGCAAACGTCAAATCCCATAACAGCCTCCCTCATCATGGCGACAACCCCTATTAGTGCTAATATTATTGAAGCTATCATGAATAAATCTTTCCCAACCTGTGAGAGGGTTATAGGGATGCTCATTAGCATGTTCGGGGTCTATTTAGTCATAACAAATGGGAGATTTTTGTCTAACCATGTTTCCTTTGCCAAAGGAGATATTATGATTCTTTTAGGTTCCATTGGTTGGGCGTTCTATACCGTGGGCACGCGGTCATTTGTCAAGAACGCAACCCCGCTTGAAACAACAAGCTGGACGATGCTCTCTGGCACCGTCGCCCTTGGCGTCCTAACCTTTTTATTCGAATCCCCTCTTCAAGAAACGATGTCTATGTCCGGCGCTAGTTTATTCGCACTCCTTTGGATGGGGGTTGCAGGATCAGTTTTAGCCTACCTATTTTGGAATATTGGAATAGCGATCCGAGGTCCGGGTAAGACGGCGATATTTTTCAATTTTGTACCTATTTCAGCCTTATTGGTGCAAATTCTGTTCGGCTTCATCCCTCAAATCATGCAAATCATAGGCGTTTTTGTTACGATTTTTGGAGTTCTAATCGGACAAGGCTATATATTCAGCTTACTAGGATCTAGAAAAGCCGTTCCCAATGCGCATAAAGAGTAATATACTTTTTAAGATGAATGGAAATTGGCGTGTTATTTTTCGCTTTATCGGAACAGATGTGGAGCTTGTTGATTATCAAGATTACCATTGATGAAAGGAATGAAAACAAATGACGCATAACCCCGCCCATTCTAGTGAAGTTCTAAAAGTAGCTTTTTTAGAAGAAATGGGGATAACAATACAAAAATTAGCGTATCGTCTTCATATAACAAAATACGTATTTATTGTCAAATAATATTTTATCTTTTTTTGTATTTTTTAAATACGTTGTGTATTGATAATATCTTATGATTATGAATTGCTTCTTTTATATTTATATGCGTTTAAAGCTATATTATGGGCTTTATGAAACGATTGCGTTATGTTTTGAATTATACATCTATAATATTTAAAAAGGCTCTCATAATGCGTATTTTTATCTTTATAACCTATCAGTTTTTTTACTAAATGAATTTAAATTTTTTTGTGAATTTTGTTTATAATACATTTAAAATTTAATAGCCTCTTATAGGTGCTCTCTTTATAATCAATGCGTTCATTTACAGTTTAGTTATTTGAAGCTGCTGTTTTTACGCATTTTCTATAGCTGTTATATGCTTTATAGCCATGGCATCATTTTTCATTTTCATAAGAGAAACGATAAGTAGGATAATTGTAATTTATAGACTGTTATGAAAACATCTAAAGAGAGATTGATAATTATAGAGATCAGTAAAATTCCTTTTAATAGGCTTTTGTCAGTGATGTCAGTTTTGTCAGTTCTTTTTAGACCCTCTATTATTTTTTTTGAATGGTAAAAAATTAAAATCAATATATTTCAATATGTTAATATCTTTAAAACATAACTTATATCAAGAGTACAATCTTTAAAGATAGCCAATGATGTGAATTGATTAAAACTTGTCAGTTATGTGTCAGTAAATTGAACTGACAAAAGTGATCATTTTAATGAGTCATTAAAACGTGTCTTATGAAAAGCATATGAAATTAAAAACTGATTACGTTATCAAAATCCTTTTTATGAATTTTATCAGTTCTTTTGAATGATAACCTTATGATTTAGAGAATGATTACAACGTGCTTTATGAAAATCATGTGATCCTTTAAAGCCTTTCAAAAGATGGTTTATAACTCATAAGAAATGCTATCAAGATCATTAGGTTATGAGTTTTGGGGGTGCTTTTTATAGGTATTATTTTATTTTTTTAATTAAAAATAAAAATCATTATATTTCAATGCGTTAATGTTTTAAATAAACAACCTATATTAAATACAATCCGTAAATACAATCTATAATATATATAAAAAGGGGTTTTGGGGGTTTTAAGAACCTACAAAACCTATAAGTAATATAAGAAAATGAATATACATAACTCTTTTTAAACAAAGCTTTTGAAAAGGATAAAGTTATCATTTTAGATTACGGTATAACCTCTTAAAGGCAATGTAAAAAAATCTAATTCTATTTAAGAGTGGGTTTCTTAAAAGTCTTAAAGCAATCCAAATAAGAGTATCTAAAAGTGCAAGTTTCTTCTTTTTAGAATAACGCATGATAAATTATCCTTTTAAAGATTGTACGTAAGCAATGTATAAAGGGGGTATAGAACCTATAGGTATAAGACCTTTTACCCCTTATAAGGTTAACATACCCATTATGTGGCATACCAAGTCTATTCAGTTTCTCTAATTTCCAATTTTGGTAGTTTTTTTACGATTTTCATGGTTTCTAAACTTACGGTAATAACCCTTTGAAATAACTCTAGAGGGTAGGCAGGGTTGCCAATGGTTTCAACGGCATAACGATTGGCATCATTCACAATGCCACTCTTTTTATCAGTCTTTACACATTGACGCCCCATAACCCATTCAAGAGCGGGTCTACCATTGACAATATACTCATAAGCTTCTGAAGCGGGTCTTGCGTCAAATAGGCAATGACAAACTTTTCAAAAGCAGCTTGCTTTTCTTGCTCTGATATCGCTTGATCACGATAGGCTTGTAAGAGAGAGCGTAAAGTGAATTGTTCATTATCAGAATAAAGAGGGTGAGACATAAAGAATAGACTCCATGACAATATATTCTACTGATTAATTCTCTTCAAAAGAATCAAAGTGAAGCCAATTAAATCCATTTGGGATAAATAGCGAGTGTCAGATGAGGTGAAATTCTTGCAAAACCAGAATTTTTTTTTCAAAAAGGCTTTTAAAAGGTACTTATCCACAGCCCATGACATGGAATAAGATCAGCAAAGTAGTGAAATTTGCTGTTCGTTTCACGTATTCATCAAGATAAATGTACTACGTGCTTTAAAATATCAGAATGAGTATTTTGATAGGTTTTGTAGGTTCTTAAAACCCCCAAAACCCCTACAAAACCCCTTTAAATATATATTATAGATTGTATTTACGGATTGCATTTAATATAGGTTGTTTCTTTAAAACATTAACATATTGAAATATAATGATTTTTATTTTAGATTAAAAAAATAAAATAATACGTACAAAAAGCCCCCCCCAAAACTCATAATGGGGAGTGCTTTGAAGAGTTCACTGTTATATTGTTAATGTTCTATAAGATTTCCAAATTGCCTCAGTGTGATGTTTTATGGCTTGTCACTAAGGGATTCCATTCATAGCGTATGGTAGGGCGACCGCCTTGTGAGCTCTTGTCTCCAGAGATTTCACGTATATAGTTACAACGGCATAAAAGCTCTAAAGCTTGCTTAACGGCTCCATTATCTTTGAAACATTTCCAATCACGTTTATAAATATCCCTTGTTGTAAAAACATCGGGTAAATGATCACAACGTTCGACAATTAATTTTGCCCCCTCTGTTGCTAAGCTATCCGCCGCCGCATAAAGACGTTTGACATGACTTAACAAATATTTTTCCCAATACAAGGCTCTTTCAAGGGCATCTAAACGCCCACCCTCAACCAGTTCAAAAATCAACGCAAGGGTTGGTATGGTTTGATTCATTTTCAAAAGATGTGCTTTTAAACTTGCAGAGAAATGACCATTCTTTATTCTTTTCTGAAAATCTTCCCACCATTCACGAAACATTTCTTGGGCTTCGGCAGAAAAGCGTATGGTAATAGGGTGTTTTGGTGATCCAAACGGTTTATCATAAAGAGAACGAAAAACCCCTTGATAACTTTCCCATGCCTTTTGATTGGGAGGTCTATCAACCCATAACTGCTCTTGTCGTTCATCGGGAAAGATCAGCATTTGAAACCGTTGCATAAGACCATCATCGTTTATTCCACGGTGCATGTCTTGAATAATGGGAATAATACGTTCAGGTTGAATACCCCCTATAATAGAGACAGTTGCATTGGGAATAAAAATGGTTCCCCGTCCTATACGGTCATAGGTGTAAGACTTATTGCCATTAAAAGCTGTTAGATAAAAGGCACGATCTGATTGATATTCCTTGCGTTCCAAATCGGATAAAAAACCAGATAATTCATCACGAACCAACAATAAACCACGGGGGTTTTCTTTTAAGAGTTCCCCAAGCTTTTCAACGGTCACATCATTGACGATAAGACGGCGTTTTATAGAACTGTCATCTTCCTCACTTTCTTTGTGTTCAAGAGTTTGTGAAAGAAGAGCAAGGGCTTGTTCTTCGTCTTGATCTTTGAGTGCTTTATAGGCTTGTTTTTTCTTTTCTCGTTTATCTAATTCACTAAGAATCTCTTTTGTTTCTTGCTGTTTTTTCTTCTTTACCCACTCTTGATGCCATTCATCTTGAAATTCATAAAGAGGTTCTAAAGCAGCGCCATGGTACCTGTTTTCATGGTCGAAGGTTCCCCCACAATGGCACCCCAGAGATTAGGAACAATTTTCCAATTGGTATGTTGTTTTGGGGCAATCCGCACGCCATTGCCAATCACAGCAGCCAAAGCACAGAGAGCAGAGATAGCAATAAAATCCATAGGGGCTTGTTGGCTATCCGCAACGTCATAAACATAGTCCATTAATGGCGTTGGCAACTGTAATAAGCTAAAAGGCTCGACGGGTAAGAGAGCCGTATTAATCGGTTGCAATTCCCCCAACCATTTTGTTGCAATGCGATTTCATAAGGGACCATTATATTTATATAAAATCAATAAGTTATATAAAAGTTCGGGAATTTTGATTCCGTTGATTCTTTTAACTTATTTTATGTCTATCCCGAACCTTTTTATAGCTTATACTCAATCGTTTTATCAAAATATGAAATTAGATTTTACAGTATAGTGCTTGACTCTTATTTTTAATGATCGTATAGTTATGGTATACGATAAGGGGCGATAATGGCAATTGTGAGTTTCAAACATAAGGGCTTAAAATTATTTTATACAACAGGTTCCACAAAAGCTATTCGACCAGATCACGTGAAAAAGTTACGCGTTATCTTGACAGCTTTAACAAGTGCTACGTCACCTGAAATGTTGAAAGCACCTGCCTTTAAAATGCACCCTCTTAAAGGTGAACTTACAGGATACTATTCTATATGGGTGAATGGAAATTGGCGTGTTACTTTTCGCTTTATAGGAACAGATGTGGAGCTTGTTGATTATCAAGATTACCATTGATGAAAGGAACGAAAACAAATGATGCATAACCCCGCACATCCGGGCGAAGTTCTAAAAGTAGCTTTCTTAGAAGAAATGGGGATAACAATACAAAAGTTAGCTGATCATCTTCATATGACAAGAGCTTCTCTATCAAGAGTGATTAACGGACATGCTTCTATGAGTACCGAACTTGCAGTGAAATTAGAACTAGCTGGTTTTAGTAAAGCAAAATTTTGGCTGGATATGCAAACGAATTATAATTTATGGCAAACAATGCAACAGACACAACCACCTATTTCTCCTCTGGTTTCTGATGCACCTCAAACGCCGCATTAATTTCATTCATAATTTTGACGGGGCTTTGTTTTTTTTTAGCAGCCACTCATTGTCCTAACTTTTTTGAAGTTTTTTGATTGCTTCTATTGCAAGTCGTTTTCTGTCGGCTGTTTTGGTATAAAGGGATGCCATGTTATCTTCTGTCCAGCCAAAAAGCGCTTTCATTTGCGAAACTGTCGCACCTGCATTTGCTGCACGTGTTGCTGCTAATTTTCGCAATCCATGCGCTGATTTTTTAATACCTGCTGCATTACAAGCTTTACGAAACAGATTACCAAAACTTTCTTTGGTCAGTTTTTTACCTTCTTTACCGCAAATAAATGTTTCATCTCCAATAGGACCAATTTTAAGTGTTTCTGCGAGTTCTGGCAAAATCGGGAGAAAAACATCTGTTTTAAATTGGCTCTTTTCTGTTTTTAAATGAATAATATTATCTGTTGTGATATCTTTCCAGCCGATACGAACGGCATCACCACGACGTAAACCTGTATACAAAAGGACGTCAATCCAGACGCGTTCATGTGTACCATGTGACCAACGGTGATAATATTTATCTATGTCTTCTTCTAACCATGGTATGAATCCTTCTGCGTTAAAGGATTTTGGTGGCTTTATATTAAAAGCAGGATTTCTATTCAAAAGATCATTATCAACTGCCCAATTGAAAAGACCATTTAAAGCCGTTAAAAAATGTCTTGCTGCGGCGGGAGTCTCGCGTCTTCTTTCTACTGCGTCAAGAATGTGTTGTTTGTTTATGCTTTTATATGCACGATCACCGATATGTTTAGAAATATTATTCAGAATTCGATATTTAACTTTTTTCGTGGATTCTGATTGATTATGCCATTGCATGCTTTGTAAATACTGATGCAATAACCAATCGAAAGACCCTTCTGTGAGTCTGGTACGCCTCTTTGTTTTGGAGGAGCCATTTTGCGCTTGTTTAATGGCAATCGTATAATTGTCAACAAACTCTTGCGTTCCATAGGTTCCTTCAATCCGAAACCGTGGTCCATGACCAATACGTACATACCATATAACTTTACCATGGCGTGTACGTTCACGAACAAGATGCGGTGGACGGCGTTTTGGCATGGCTAAAACTTTATACCGTCGACAGAGGGGCAGCTTTTGCTGGTCTCGTAGTCTTCTTTTTCATTTTCAAGCGGTGGAAAATCGTCAATGCTATAAGTATTATCGGTCGTTGTTGGTGTTATAGTTTTATTGATATGAATTAATAATTCTCCTGTAGGTTTGATTTCTATGAGTTCACATCCTTGTTTTTTAGCTTCTCTTAAAGCACGAGCAATAGCTGGTTGCGTGATAGTAGGTGGGCGGTGTGGCATGTTTATTCCCCTTCATTTTAGATGTAATTCACTCGTGGCGTGAATCACGCTGGTGTTAAAATTTTGTTTGTGTGGCTAGAAACGGCTTATAGAGACACTATAAGATTAGTCGTTCGTATTTCTTTTCCATGGTTTATTGCCTCTCGCCCGTTGTGATGATTTCATCATTGATGATCTCTGCGTTTCCATGAATAAATGCATAACCATAGATTTTGGCATTTCCCCCAACTTTTGCTCTGATGGAAATCAATGGACTGTCATAAATTTTAGCATTCCCATAAATTTTAGCTTTTCCACTAATAAATGCACCACCGGAAACTTGTGCATTCTCGTAGATTTGTGCACTGGCAAAAACACGAGCATGTCCAAAAATCTGCGCATTGCCAAAAATATTAGTTTCTCCGGTAACAGATGCACTACCAAAAACACATGCATTTTCGTAAATATCAGCAATGTTATCAATATAAGCATCACCAAAAACCTTGGCTTTGTCATAAACTCTTGCATGACCATCCACACGAGCGTTTCCATAAACATGTGCATCACCAAAAATCTTGGCATAACCATAGACTTTTGCATCATCACCTACCCAGCAATTGCCATCATGACTTAGATTGTCTTCTTTTTGTATAAAACCGCCTAGGTCGTCTGCTTTAACATCATCAAAATCCCTTAAAGCACGAATTCGGTGAAGAGTTTTGCCATCAAACTCAATTGTTTCATCTGTCAGTTCGTATTTTCTCATTTGGTTTGTTCTCTAGTTGAGATTCTTCTATCGCCATCAATCCAGTCGTCCCAACATACACATGCTTCACCGTAAATTTTTGCATGACCGTAAACATGCGCATTGCCGTAAACATGGGCATTGCCGTAAACACGCGACCTATCGTAAATGTATGCCTCACCGTAAACTTGTGCATTGCCATAAACTTCTGCATTATCAAAAACGTGCGGTTCACCGCAAATATATGCATCACCGTAAACTTCTGCATGACCGTAAATGCATGGTTCATCGAAAACTTCTGCTTTGCCATAAATACGAGAATTGTCGTAAACATGTGCATAACCGTAAACTTGTGCATTTTCGTAAACCTTAGCATCATCATAAACCTTGGCATAACCCCCAATCCAGCAATTACCATGATGTGATAGGTTGTCTTCTTTCTCGATATAGCTGCCAAGATCACCTTGCTTGACGTCCCCCAAATCTCTCAATGCACGAATGCGGTGGAGAGTTTTGCCATCAACTTCGATTGTTGCGTCTGTCAGTTCATATTTCTTTTCCATGGTTTATTTCCTTGATTTGCGTACAGTCTACCCGTAGCGTGAATCATACATGTGTTGAAATTGTTAGGAATGGGGCGGGGGTGCTGGGAGGAGAGAGCACCCCCATATGTTTAAGCGGCTTTTGCCAAAATCTTTTGCATCTCTTGTTCTATTTCCCCTAAAAAGATTTCGACCGCTTTATTGATCTCTTCAATGTGTTTCTCATCACGGTTGACGCGTTTGACTTTCATTCTCAAACCAGTAGATTTGCCTACAAAATTTGGATTATAGCTAATGAAATCACACCACTTTCGTCCTGTACAAGCCATTTGGAATTGCATTTGTGCGTGATATTCTGGTTTGATTTCGTCATACATAAAAAAACGAAGATGAGTTGTTGATTGTGGACATTTGACTTCGATTAAACCGTCCTCTCCAATGAACCCATCAGGACTTGCACCCGCCATTTTCATTTTTGGGTGTGGGATAAACCCGCATCTTGTGACTTCTGCGTCATAAATGAATTCATATTCTCT
>NZ_JBHINE010000120.1:0-664 GCF_042194715.1 Bartonella sp. CM120XJJH
ATAGCACGCCACCAGCGCGGTAAATCCGCTTAGCACCCTTCTCAGAGTAATGCAAGTACTATAAATCCCCTCTACGTATTTTGTTCATTTGCCCTATACGCGCTTATACATGAAGCACTATACGTGAGGCACTTACAAGCCCAAACATCCCTTTTCCCAAGGTGGTGCCCCCATCTTGAAAGCCAAACACGCGGCCAAGATCAACCTCAGTCCCAGATCAACCTCATTCATTGCCTCATCGAAAACTTCCTCAAGTACACGACACGCCCTACGCTTACCTCTTCCTCAAGAAATTTCAATCCCTTTGCCTTAAAATCCACCCCTTTGCCTCAATGCCTCGTTGTCAATCTGGCCCCCCCCCAAAATGATAAAGCCCTAAAATGATAAGGATTAATCATTTGGCAAGCCGCAGCATGAATACCAGCGCCTCTCACAATTCCATAACCAAATTGCACAAAACCTTTTTCATCCAGAGAGAGAAACTGTCCTTCACGGTCTCGTAAATAAATAACGGTCTCGTAAATAAATAGGTGTCCCTCTTTTCTTTCAATTTTCCCCCTCCACCCCAAGCTCTTTAAAAACACTGTTGCCCTTTCCATGGAGCAAAAAGTCTTGATCAAAACGTGTGCTTTTGGCTCACCTTCTCTATGCGCCTTGCCTCCAC
>NZ_JBHINE010000121.1:0-338 GCF_042194715.1 Bartonella sp. CM120XJJH
AATACGATCAGTTTTTTGAGGATTACACGAGCCGTCATTATTCACAAACGTACTCATCTTAATCTGCACATTTCCCTTTGCCTCATAGGCTTCTTTATCATATTGTATTTCATCTATTGGATTTATGTCATTTAGATTACTTCCTTTCTCAATATATACTTTTCCAATATATAGCGTTTGATAATCTTGAGATATAAATTTATCAAAAAAAATTGTGCTATCAGAAATGCTTATAGACGAAAGTAATGAATCTACAGGAAGAGATTCTTGCAAATCTGTATGTTTCCTTTTGGTGAGATACCATGCAGAACCATGTGTTAATTCTAAGTGAACAGTTG
>NZ_JBHINE010000121.1:392-658 GCF_042194715.1 Bartonella sp. CM120XJJH
ATTTTGAGCCTTTAACAATAAATCACCAGAGATCTTTGTCCTTTCTGTTAATTCAATGGTAGCTTCAGCTCCATAAATATCATCTCCCGTACTATAAATGGCAATACCATCAGGAACTGAAAAAGTTGTCTGTGACAAATGCAAAGATGCTTCACCCCAAACAATTTTTTCTACTTTTGAAAGTTTTTCACTCCCTACCTTAAACATATCACCCCATACATCTGGACCTAATCCATAAAAATACAGACCGTATACTCCCTCACCCT
>NZ_JBHINE010000122.1:0-242 GCF_042194715.1 Bartonella sp. CM120XJJH
TCTCTATTGCCAAAACCACCCTGTGCTATAGGACTTGCTGCTCTATAAGGCTGCCCCCCATACATTTGTAACACGCGGTTGACAAAATCACTTGCACGCATACCGCTGTTGCCACCATTCAAACCAACCGCATTGCTGCCAACAATTTGCGCTGCATTGGCATGGGGATTTTGCAAAAGGCGGGCGGCTCCTCCTGCCCCTTGTTGATGTGCTAAATACAATTCCGCATCAGTAGGCGCTCT
>NZ_JBHINE010000122.1:252-656 GCF_042194715.1 Bartonella sp. CM120XJJH
CGGCTTAAATGGTTGCGATTGTCAAGCGTCAACCGCCCCATGGCATCTGCCGCTTGCATGGGGTCAAAACGGTCTTGCAAACCATATTGTTTGGCTGTGCTGTCTATAAATTGATACAACCCACCCGCCGAAGAACGGGGATTCCTTGCATTCGGATTGCCGCCACTTTCCACTTGCGCTACACGGTATAAATAGCTTTCGGGCAAGCCATACCGTGCTGCTGCTTGACGGATCGCTTGCTCTACAGAAGGACTATAACGGGTCATCGGTTAAACATCCTCACAACCTCGTTTCCACTTAATCTAAACAAATCAGAAAAACGCTTTTTCACCCACTCTTTCGTCGCATATCCCTTATGATGCGCTTTCACCATGCGTTGAATGAGATCGACAATTTGAGCATTC
>NZ_JBHINE010000123.1:0-644 GCF_042194715.1 Bartonella sp. CM120XJJH
GTATGAACAGTGCCGGTGCCTATAATATGGCTGTTTTTGTGATGCACTTCATCACTGGAACCCTTACCTTTACCAAAGGAAGCATTCCCCATCCACCCTGTACCACTGGTACCATAACTATACCCAATATTCATCGAAGCGCTTTGGTTATGGTTTTGTGTGCTTTGCGTGTTTTGCGCACTTTCAAAGAGGATATCTTTACCTGCTCCCATGGTGATATTCCCACTCTGTTCATCATTGCTTTGCATCGGGTTTGTACCGGCAATAATACCGGCTCCAACACCATGGATGCTGCCTTTGTGGGCTTGCATATTAACAGCGCGTCCGCCTTCTATTGTACCTGTTACCGAAGTAGATGTCTGAACAGAGGCTTCTGTTTTCTCTGTCTTAAAGCCCACGGTTACGCTGGCAGAAACATCAGCAATATCACGAATAGACTGTTTGTTTCCACCTTTCAACCCATTATAAAGACCTTTGCCTTTACTATAGAGATCATAGCCTTTTAGACCAGCAATAAGACCATTGCCGATTTTGTGTTTTGTATCCCCATGACCAAAACGTTTGGCTGCATCCCTTACATCTTGTACGGCACCAAGAATGCCCACATTGACAGAGCCTGTCACACCAGCAAAAGACTTTTCATG
>NZ_JBHINE010000124.1:0-639 GCF_042194715.1 Bartonella sp. CM120XJJH
ATATCATCATGACCAATGATACAATCATTGTTCACGCTGCTGTTAAAAAAGTGCTGGATTTAGAAGCAGATGTTTGGCTGTTACCAGAAACATCTTTGAAAATTCTCACAACAATGAAAACAAATTTAAGAGCAGCATGGAGACAAGAACAAGCCATTGGTCGTGAATTAAGTTTGTCGTGGTGGATTTCGAAACTCATGATTTTTGGTATCCAAAAAGTGATCGCCATTGCACCAACAAGGGACAGTACGGTTTGTGATGAAGAAGTTTTATCGATTGGAAAAATCACCTTAAACTTCAAAGGGCGTGCGCGCTAATGGTTGGTTCCCTCCTTCCCACAAACGCAACAGAATTTGAAAAGCGCCTTGCTGATGCTTGCGATTTTCATCAAGATATTGATGATTCTGTTTTGGGGATTTCACGCGCAAAACTGATCACACGCCCTCCCCGTTTCTTGCCGTGGCTGATTGAAGAATACGGGCTTGGAGAGCTTACACCTTATGTTCCAAATCTCTATGATTTGATTGATCAGGGTCTTGCATGGCAGAGGATACGTGGCTCTCTTGCGGCAATAGAGATGGGGCTTGAATGGCTAGGGATTTCAGCATGCTTTCAACCCGCCTGGACGGGGCGCGCATG
>NZ_JBHINE010000125.1:0-634 GCF_042194715.1 Bartonella sp. CM120XJJH
AGAAACTAACTTCGTTTGTACGTTATGGTTTGTTTCATTGATACGTTTTGCTTCATCTTCTTCATAAATACCGGAAAGCCCGAAAGCATAGCGAGCACATTGTATAGTGGCTTTATGGCGCAACATACGTGCGGGGTATTTTTTCCAAGGGTCACTGTGGGCTTGTTCGCATTCTTTGAGATATTCGGTGACTTCGATAGGATCTTTAATCCCTTTGAGACGAATAGCACATTTGATAGCAATGATATTCCCATTCTCATTGAGTTGATCTTGAAAGGTCATGCCATCAAAGTCAGGATTTGATTTGATGATCTTTATCCAACCGTCGATAGAAACAACGGGTATGATGCCGCCGCCTTTTTTAGGGAATGCATAGATTTCTTTTGTTAAAGGGTTAAGTCCATAAGTATTGGCAACAAAAAGAAAAACGGCAAATTCTGCATCAGTGATGACATTAGCATTTTTATCTCCAATACAAGTTTTTATGATTGTGGTTCGAAATTCTTCAGCAGAAAATCCATATTTTTCTGCCATTTCTTTTAAAAAAGTAGAATTTGTCATCTTGATTTCCTACATTGCGCGCAATTCCCCCGTGGCGTGAATCACGCTTGTGTTTAAAAATTGTTTGTGTGGT
>NZ_JBHINE010000126.1:0-289 GCF_042194715.1 Bartonella sp. CM120XJJH
TTGGATGAGGTCATTACCCAGATATTGGATGAGTCCATTATTCAAGTATTGGATGGGGTCAGAGAGTTTGATATTCTTACTTTTATATGTATTTTAAGTCTATTTATTTTGATCTGTTGTTTTATGGCTATCCCGATTATTTTAATTTTACACATACGATTGACGAAGAAATTGAAAAAAACACTTCGGCAATTAGAAGACACTCTTCAGCAGCGAGATAAAGCTTTTTCAGTACAAAAATAGAGAGAAAAATGATGGCTCTTATGAGACTGTTTGTTTTCATAAATAC
>NZ_JBHINE010000126.1:323-634 GCF_042194715.1 Bartonella sp. CM120XJJH
GCAATCATTACGCTTTGTTATTCTTTTTCGAAACGTTCGAAATTGTATAAAAAGGTCGTTGCAGAATTAGAAAAAGTGGTGAAAGAACGAGATGCCGCACTCGAGGGACTATTCGAAAAAGGACAATAAAAGTAGACCAATGTTTCATTTTTTTATGGTACTCGTTTTGAATATGGCGATGTATAATACTGATGATTGAATGTATTGTCTCATGTTTTAGATAAGGCAAGAAGATAGGTTTTTAAAAACAGAACTTAGATGTATGATTAAAATTTTCTCTCATGATGGATTAGAGAAAACCTTGTATCTCT
>NZ_JBHINE010000127.1:0-627 GCF_042194715.1 Bartonella sp. CM120XJJH
AACTGCGCAGAGCGCTTGAGATGCTGAACACACAAATAGCCAACCTTGAAGGACGCAAGCGTTCACGCGTTTTCTATGTTAATATATCACGAGGCTATTAATGGCTGGTTTTTTCAATAAACTCACAGGCTTTTTTAAAATTTCTCGTCAAGACAGCCCCCCTTTTGAAGCTGCAAGTAAAAGCCGTCGCATGGGTGGTTTTGACCCCGCAAAAAAACATATCAATAAAGCCATTGAGGAATGCGGTGATACCATTGTTGCTCGTTCAAGATGGCTTTATGACAATGAAGCTCTTTATGGTTCTGCAACGGAGGAATGGGTCTCTGCAGCTGTCAGTGATGGGATTAAACCTTATCCTCGTATTGAAGGTTTTCAAGAAGAAAAGAAAAAGCTTTTAGACTTGTGGTGGCAATGGGTTGATGAAGCGGACTATGATGAAGATGCCAATTTTTATGGACTTCAAGCAACCATTGCACGAGAGGTCTTTTTAACTGGTGAATGCTTTGTAAGACTACACTATGTCGACCTCTACGGGCGCTCTGGTGTGCCTCTTCAATTACAAGTTTATCCAACCGAAATGCTAGACCTTTCCTACAATGGACCGGCTGAGATTGAAGGCAATTACAT
>NZ_JBHINE010000128.1:0-235 GCF_042194715.1 Bartonella sp. CM120XJJH
ATATTACCGCTGAAATAAGTCCCCATGCGGTAAAAATAGAAAAATATCTCAACAAAAAAGCTGATGGTGAAAGCTATCTTCCTGGACTTCCAGTTGTGAAACGCACAATAACGTATATTCCAAGTAACTTTATTAATGAAGAGGTTATAAGCCGTTTAAAATCAGGGGATTTCATTGGTATTTATGCAAAACTTGCTGGATTGGATGTAACACATGTGAGTTTCTTTATCATGAC
>NZ_JBHINE010000128.1:291-624 GCF_042194715.1 Bartonella sp. CM120XJJH
TCGATTCCCCTTTTATGGATTATGTTGCAAAAACACCAGGAATCGTCGTTTTAAGAGCCCTTGAATAACATCATAGCGATATGAAATAGCTTTTCTATTCTTAATAGATATACTGAAGCTATTCAGATAAACGTCTAACTTTGTATAATCTACACGGATAAAATCATATTTGAAGAATGGCGGTTATAATTACTTTTACTGACTGAAGGCTGAAGGCAAGCAAACTCTGTTATTTCTTGTATCATACTTTCTTTTCATATGCTCGAGCTAAGAATTATCTATAGACCACCGCCATTCTAATCTTTATGAATATAAAAAATATTTTTTTGCAAG
>NZ_JBHINE010000129.1:0-228 GCF_042194715.1 Bartonella sp. CM120XJJH
ATCTTATCACACCTCAAAAAGTGGATAACAAAAAGTTAGAACTCACAAAACCTTTCCTTTAAAACATGACGAAACAAGAATTTACACAGACACTGTTTGCGTGGATGGGTGGTAAACACTATCTGCGTAAGAAAATTATACCGATTTTAAATAATATTGACAACGAAACATATGTTGAACCGTTTTTAGGCTCTGGTGTTATTTTCCTAAATAAAAGACAAGAAAAGT
>NZ_JBHINE010000129.1:308-611 GCF_042194715.1 Bartonella sp. CM120XJJH
ACGATTGGAGTGGTTTGTTTGTTCAAGACAGTTGTTTTTTGACCTTGCTGCGATTGACCCAGAAAGCCTTTCCAAAGTTGAAAGAGCCGCCCGGTTTTTATTTCTCCAGCGTTGTGTCCTTTATGGGAAAAAAGATTACGTTTCTTTTAGCTTTGGAAGAAAAAGAACGGCAGAGTTTAATCCCGAAAAGCTGTTATCAAGGATGAGACGTGTTAGACAGAAGCTTCTTGATACGACGATCTTAAATTTATCGTGGGAACGGGTTATCGAGCTATTTGATGCATCCGACAGTTTATTTTACCT